>NZ_KV815587.1:0-81473 GCF_001814285.1 Enterococcus sp. HMSC076E04
AAGGAGGCAACCGAAGTGACTTCGAAAAATAAAATACCTAGCAAAGCAATAATTCCAATAACTAAAAAAGACCGTTTTGACATACACATTCTTCCTTTAACCCTTATTTTCGCAGAATTTCTCAAAAAACAAATTTTTTGCTACTTTATCGCTACTTTATTGCTACTTTATTGCTCTATCATCGTTGGTTATTTTAAAATCAACATTCGATAACACTCAACCTAAAATAAAGGGCTCTCATTTCTTTAGAATTTTCTGCTATTTCCCATTGATACTAGGATAAATGAAAAAAGAATGGCATATGAGATAAACATGTCTATTTTTTACTGTATTTTGATTGAATACTGTGATAATTCAAAAAATTTATCCACACTTTACACTTTTCAATTGAAACCTTCTATGATAATGACCGCTTTCAAGTGTAAAAAAACACCTAAAAGCGGTCATTGGCTGTTATTCATAAGATTTTCCTAAGATAGTTAAATCAATCCGTTGATTATCCATATTTGCAACTTTAGGTAAATGCCCCCATTGCTCAAATCCATTTTTTTGGAACAGCTTGATGCTCGCTTGATTGATAGTAAACACAAAAGCTAAAAGTGTGTTGATCTTACAATCTTTCAGTTGCGATTCAGCAAAGGATAATGCTTTTTGTCCTAAGCCATGTTTTCGATAAGTTGAATCAATATAAACACTTATCTCTGCAGTATTTGCATAAGCTGGTCTCCCGTAAAAATCGCTAAGGCTCACCCATCCTACGATATTTTGATCGATTTTTATGACCCACAACGGGCGTTCTTTGGTTTGATGAGCATCAAACCATGCCTGTTTCGATTCTATTGTTACTGGTTCTAAATCAGCTGTAGATAAGCGAGTAGGAATCGCTTGGTTATAAATTTCTACGATTCTAGGCAAATCTTGGATCTGTGATAAAGCAAAGTTGATCATTGTTCACAATCCCCTCATACGTAATTGAGGTTATTATATCACTATCCTTCCTTGCTGCAATCATCTTTTGATATTTTTCTGAAAAATTGTTTTTCAATTACAGAGGAGTTGATCGGGAAATTCTCGTGTATCTGTAATCAAGGTCCTGCCGAATCCTGCAGTTCCCCTTATCCCATGAAAGTCAGAACCTCCGAAACAAGAAAAGTGATAGGTTTGGATGAACTCTGAAAGGACTTTAAGGTCTCTTAAGCGATGAGCTGGATGATATTTCTCCAAACCATCAATCCCGAATGAAGCGAGTTCAGGAATCAAATCATAGTTGTCAAATTTCCCTGGACATGCTAAAACAGTCAATCCTCCGCCGTATTTGATTGCTTCTATGGCATCATATACATTTATTTTTTTCCGATCATCAGAAACTTCTTCTGTCGTCATGAGTTTTTGATAAAACAGAGGATTTATTTGTGTACCATAACCTCTTTTTTTCAATAAACGATATAAATGACAGGGATAAAGTGCAGTTGCCGTCTCTGCTTCCTTCCAAAGTTCTTCTTCCTTCAAACGATAGCCTTCTGCCTGCAGTTTTTTTAACTTACATAAAGTTTGATTTGTTTGAAAATGGAGTAACGGTCTGCACAACTGCTCGATATAGCTCCGATTTGAAAGATTGTAGCCCAATATGCGGACATCTTTTTGTCTTTTCAAGTCAAAGGCACTAATTTCGATTCCTTCAATCAAATTAACAGGTGAATCATAGAATACTTCTTTTACTGCTTCTATCCCTGCGAATGTATGATGATCCACGATGGCTAAATGGTTTACTTCTTGGGTTGTTGCTAAAGACAAAAGCTCTTTTGGATGAAAAAAACCATTCGAATAGCAGCTGTGCACATGTAAATCTGCCTTCATTCCCGTTCTCCTCTTTCTATAAAAATTTATGTTTTGACTATATATTTTTCTTTTAATTTCAAAGAAATGAATTCTAGCAATACAGCAATCGTCAAGATCATATAGACCATTACACCAATCTCTCGAAAATCAAAATAAAAGTTACTAGCCATCGTCAACTGAAAGCCTAATCCTCCTGCACCAGCTGCAGCTCCTACTGCGATCGCATTTGTAAAATTGATTTCAAACCGGATGAATGTCCAAGAAAGCAACGTCGTAAAACAATGAGGGAGAACACTTTGAAAAACAATCTGCCACCAGCTTGCTCCACATGCTTTCAAACTTTCAATCATACCAGATTCCATTTCTTCAATACTTTCAGAATAAACTTTTGTCAAATAAGCAATGCTGTGAAAAGACATCCCGATAACTGCTGCATTCGCTCCTAATCCGATCAAAATAGAAAAAATCATGACCCATAAAATTGTGGGAACTGCTCGAATAAACGACATCAGCCCTCTTATCATATTGGAAAGAAAGCCGCTGCTTAAATTTCTGGAAGCTAACAGACTAAGAAAGAAGGCAAGAAAAGCACCAATCACCGTTGTTAAAACAGAGAGGCCAATCGTTACACCAAGGCTTTCTACTAAAGAGAACGCCGTAAATCTTCCAGATAACTGTGGACGTAAGAAAATATTGAACATATTGGAAAAAAAAGCAGAAACGGCTTCTGTTAATTTGACATTCCCGTAATCCATCGTGATTACCGTATATACAGAAACCAAACATAAAAATAGGAGCATAAGCTTTACAATGATCCGTTCTTGACGCCATAGTTTTACTTTTATTCTTTGATTTCTTTTCCTGAATGCCACTTTTGAATAAGAGGTTGGATTAAGTATGGCATTCGTTTCATTTGTCTGATAATCCATCATCAGCGGATCATCCTCCTTACTGTATTCGAAGTCGTCTCCAATACGATAACTGCGATAATGACAGTCAGCGTAACCATTCCGACTACATCGTATTGGAATCTTTTGTAATAAAAGTCAAATAAAAAACCAATACCAGTTCCTGTCAGTATCCCGACTAGCGTAGCATCCCGAATATTATTTTCAATTAGAAAAAGGAGCCAGCTAAGGAGCTGATTCAAACACATCGGCAAAACACCTTGCCAAATGATTTGCAAATAGGAAGCTCCTGATGCCATCATCGCTTCAATGACGCTGCCAGATACTTCATCGATTGTTTCCATGAAGGAACGGGTCAAATAACCAAATGTCGTAAAAGTAATCGCCAAATAGCCGGTAAATTCGTTTTGTTTAAAACTTAGCAACAAAATCATTACCCATACGACGATAGGGACATTTCTGAAAAAACTCGCCATGCCTCTAGCCATCACTTTTGTGAAACGATTCAACCCGATTTCTCTTGAACCAATCACAGCTGCTATCAAGGCAATTACAGCACCTGATGTCGTAGCAGTCACTGCCATCAGTATCGTCTGGATGAGTCTAGACACGATGATCGATAAATAGGCTAGAGAATCGTTTGTCGGAATAAAGTTGGAGAATAGCCAGGTAAAACTTTTTGGTATAGCAGAAAAAGCTGTTCCTGCCTGAAATCCTACGCCATGGGCTGAAATAAAATAAAGAAAAGCAATCAGCAAAATATAAAACAAGCGATATCTTTTTTGTTGTCTGAAAAATTTTTCTGCCTCTATCTTTTCCATTCTCTCATCCTTTACACTAATAATTTTTTAGATTGATAGATCGTTTCTATGTTTTCCTTTGTTAACTCAGACGGTCTTCCTTCAAATACGATTTTTCCGCTATTCACTCCAATGATCCTATCGGAATAATCGATGGCTGTTTCCACTTGATGCAAGTTGACAAGGCAAGTAATCGCCAATTCATTGGTTATTCTTTTTAAGTAATCCATGATCGTTTTAGCAGATTTTGGATCAAGAGAAGCTATTGGTTCATCACATAAGATCAGTGCCGGATTTTGCATGAGTGCTCTGGCGATTCCGACCCGCTGCTTTTGTCCACCACTTAATTCGTCACATCGAGTGTACGCAAATGCCGAAAGATCGACCTTTTCTATAAGATCAAAAGCCTGTTCTTTTTCTGCTTCTCGATAAAGCCCAGCAGCTCCACCGAGCGTTGTTTTATAACCCAAGCAGCCATGCAGTACATTTTCGATTACGGTAAGACGACTGACAAGATTATAGTGCTGGAAAATCATACCAATACGTCTTCTTTTCTTTCGCAGTTCTTTTCTTTTCAGTTCATTCATTTCCCTCTCCTCAAATCGGATCCTCCCACTGTCTGCTTCGATCAATCGATTGATCGTACGCAAGATAGTAGATTTCCCCGCCCCAGAAGGTCCGATGATCGAAACAAATTCTCCTTTTTCAAGTGAAAATGAAATGTCCTGCAATGCTTGATTTCCGTTTGGATAGGTTTTTGTAATATTTTTTACTTCTAATAGCATTTGGCTGTCCTTTCCAATCTCTTCTTATTTATTCATTTCTTTGATTTCATCGTAAAAGTCATCTGTGACTTCCACATATCGCTCATTTCCTTCTTTTGTGAACATCCCTGGGACATCAGCATCTTTTGGTGCAAAAATAGCTGTGTTTTCAGCCGTACTATCGGCAGTCATTCCTTCGATGATCTTATCGATATCTGCTTCCGTCAACGTCTCTTTGTTTGCTGCAATTGGTCCATTCAAGACCGGTATGGAAAGAATGACTTGTGCTTGTTCCCCTTGCACTGTGTCAAAAGGAGCTTGAGCATCTTTTTTTACTTCGTAAATGACTCCTGCCTTGTTTTCTTCTCCTTGGATCACATCAAAATATTGTGGCATATTCATAAAAGCAGCTACATCCGCGTCACCTTTTAATAAATTGATCATCGATCCTTGATGAGACCCACCAAACAACACTTTTTCAAAGAATAGATCATCCATGATAAGATCATCTGTATTCTTTAAATCAAAATGTTCAGCGATTTTGTTGCTCGGTACAGTAAAACCAGAAGTTGAGGTATTCGTGACGAAAGAAATCGTTTTGTCTTTGATTGGATCAATCGTATAGCCACCTGTTTTTTCATACTCTTTGCTGTTTTCTGGTTTCACCGCTAAAAAGCTGTAATATAATGCGTCTTCCAGCGTTCCGCTTGGCCCAGAATTGGTCAAGATGGCTTCTACTTGCTCATTTTTCTTGTTTGCTTCGATATAACCTTCTGCACCCATATAAGCTAAGTCTACTTGTCCATTTGCAATAGATTCCACGACCACGTTGTAATCTGTACTTGTCACTAATTCGACTTTCTTATCTGTAGCTTTTTCAACCACCGCTTTTACCGCTTCTCTTGCCGGTTCAAACTCTGCAGCAGATTCATTAGGGTAAAAAGCAATTTTGATCGTATCAGAGGATTGGTTTTGATTACCACTTACTGTCTGATTGGACGAACGACAACCTGCTAACACTATTAGAGTTGCTATTAATACTATACGCACCATTGTTTTTTCTATTTTTTTCAACTCAAACATATCTTATGCTCCTTTTATTTATTTGCTACATCTTTAGTGTACCTTCTATTTGTAAAGTTCTAATTTGTATCCTTCTTAATTCAAATAAAGATTGTAAAAACTATGTAAACACGTGATTTCTCTATTCAAAAAGTTTACCTAAGCAGGAACAAGTTTCTTTGGCTCTTTTCGGCTGGCTAGACCTAAACTGCTTTAAACAAAGATTTACAAAACTCGCTGTGCTGGAAATATTTTTACGACAGATTCTTCCCTATTTCGGTTAAAAACAAAAAGCATGACCTGCAACATGCAGGTCATGCTTTTCATTCACTCTTACTTTATTAAAGAGAAGTATCTGCGATAATTGCGATCAATTTCTTTCTTAACTGATCGAATTGACGATACGATTGATTGAATAATGTTTGCACAGACTGATGGCTGTTTTCCATCCAATTTTCTGGCTTTTCCTCTCCAAGAAAATCTGCTAGAAGCTGGTCTGTTTTTGTTTTGTTTATTTTCTCCGCTTCTTTTAGCAGATAAAAATCTTCTACACCACGATACAGTTCTTTATAGCGAAGGGACAAGAGCAGGCTGCCAGAGACAGATGGATAGACTAAGCACAAGTCACCAATTGGAAGTGAACTAGTATTATAACGGATATCTTCTCTTGCATGTTCCGGCCAGCAGTTATATGCCCACCTCAGCAGACCATCCGTTCCAAAATAATAAGCTAATGCGCCTTGTAACCGGCTTTCTGTCAATGGACTGTGTAAGAATGTATTTGGTTTATCTGGATAATTACAGATGTAGTATTGTGTTTTTCCAGGAAATTGTTCCTTCAGCCATCCATGGTTTTGACAAGTACAATAAAAAGATGTGACTGGATAGTCGATTTCTGAAATCAAGGCTTGTAAGACTGGTTCCTTGTCAAATGCCACTTTCAACTGCAACGTTGGTTCGATTTCTTTTAGACGTTTGACAGCTTCTTTAAACGTATCGATTTCATGAGCTTTTGGCTCATCTGCCATGAGACGAACTTTGTCCCAAATGTTCTTTTTCTTGAAATAGGTAAACAATTGCTGGAAATATTGTCTGAGCTCTTCTTGTTTTTCAATGAATGCCATTTGCTGCATTTCCTCATCATAATAGCGGATCACAAGTTTTTCTGGATGTTCTACTGCTTTATTCAAAGGAAAGAAAGGTGGCTGCCAGACGCCTAAAAGGCCGAACACATCGATTTCTTTATCGATCCCTGCTTCAAAAAAACAAGCTAAATACTTATCCAATATTGAAAAATCACACTGGATATTTCCTTCTTTTGTTTTGAGGACTTTGACCATTGAGTATTCATACAAGTTAGCTGGGAAATCTTTAACAATATAATTGAACCATCCTTTCCAAGGGATCTCTCCTGCAATGACTGTAATCGTTTTTTGGCCTAACTCAGCTAAGGTTGAAGCCATTGTCTGAATCAGTTCAAAATGTTGATTACTCCAAAGAGGCACTTGGAATGTACGAGAAAGATTAGAAGGTTGCTGCCAAATATCTAAATGGAAGGAATCAGTTACTTTATCACTGAACGTAAAGGCTTCTACGGTTACTTCTAATCGTTTCTGTCCGATGACTGTTTCTTTTGTCGTTATCCCTGCTTGATAAATCGTGATATCTATCGGATAGATACCGGATTTTTGTTGACGATCAACCGGGATTTCTACATAAATAGGAGCAAAACGATCACCAGAATAAGTATGTGCGTTTTCTTCCAACAGTTTATCCCCATAGAAAATATCGTCTTTTCCGCAATAATATTCAATAAAATTCGATTTGATTGGCAGTTCCGAGTTGATTTCTATCCGGTATATAGGTATTTCAATCGCATCCGGGATCGTAAATTGATCGTCTAAGCTGTAATGATTTTTCTTCCCATCATGTAGCAATAACTGAAATGCGGCTGTACTATTTCGATAAACAGATAGATTTTCGAGTGGTTCCGGTTCTTGGGCAAGCATACTTGTAGATGGTTTAAAGGTTTCGTTCGTCAGCAAGATATTCATGGACAACCTCCTGTTCTTTTTTCGGATAGGTATATAAAGAGAATTTGATGATTTTAGGCATATTACCGATATACGGCGTATAGCGCTCATCCCCATTCAAAACACGCTCTGTGATCCATTTTTTGCCTTCAAAGTATCCTTCTTCAAAATTCAAAATTTCTGAACGCCGCTCTTCATCTACTGCTTCGTGGAATAGCGCAAAGTTGCACCCAGCAAAAAAATAATCATTTTCTAATTGAAAAAAGAGACCGGCAGTGTTCAGCTGCTCTTTCTTGTCTTTACTTAAATATTTGATCAAAAATCGGTAATTTTCATCTTGATACTGATACGTCGTGTCCTTTTCCTTTTTAAAAGAATGGATCTTGAGTGTTTCATCCGTTAAAAATGGGGCTAGTTCTTTGATTATTTGATAACACTTAGTAAAATAAGGCAAACTTCCTGTCGGATCAAAAGCCGCTTGTTCTAATCCTAACTGTTTCAAGAAAGCCTGATCCTCGTCTATTATAGCTTCCGTACTTTTTCGAAGATCTTCGATTCCAAAAGGAGAATACAAAAGTGCTCCTTTCCCAAATGCATAGAAACAATTGGATAGATAGCTTAGATCTTTTCTTGTTTCTGGTATGAAAAGGGGTTGATCAATCATTTGATAATCTTGAATGATTTCCCGAACATTTTCTTCATAGATGTCTGGAGCAAAAGCCGTTAAGCTAGGTGCATTTTTTGCCCATACGTTTAATACATTTTTTGTAGGCCCACCACTAGGATAGTCGCCCGCGCGTTTTCCTTCTTTATGCAGCCAAGCATTGGTGAACAACGGGATATCTAACCATCTTTTTGCCTCTAATGCCATCTTTTCCAGTGCATGACTAAAGGCGTAGGCCATGAATGTCTCCTCTGGAAGTTCTTGCCAGTTTTTTGCTAGAGGATATAATTCTCTGATTTTTTCTGGAAGTGTGGATCCATATATTTGCCGTGCTTTTCTAGAGTGATCCCTTGCCGTTTCAAGACAGCCGACCTCGTTTTGGATCTGCATCATGCATACTTGATCTTTCAGCGGATGCTGACTGATAAATTGACATAGGCTAGATAATGCGCGACAATCTGCTTCAATTGCTTTCGTGCAAAATGGTGAGATACAGTTTAACTGCTCTTGCTTTTGGTTGACTACTCTCAAATAATTTTCTGTGTCTGTCTTGATCCATGAAGGAACATAAGTAGATAAACCGTTTTTCCATAAACCGAACCATAGAAAAACCAACTTGATCTTACTTTCAGCCGCTTTTTGTAACTGGGCTTCTATCAAATCAAAGTTGAATATTTCCGGACTTGTCTCGATATTTTCCCAATAAACAGGTACAAGCAGGGTGTTCAATCCGATATTGTTCACAAATGGCCAAATATTTTTTTCCATAGAAAGCACCGTGGAAGCTGCTGAATTATGCACTTCTCCGCCTAAGAGAAGACAGGGTTTCTCATCCATGAGAAAATAGAACCGATTGTTCTTTTTGATTATTTCATATTTCATTTGTATCCTCCGAGTATCGATTCTTTTATAGGAAAGTTCAATGGTACCAAGTCAATTCATTTACCCATTGACTGATCTTTGTTTTTGGAAATTTCTCTGGCGAAACCTCACATAGCTGGTTGAAGGACAAACTTCGAATGATTTTGAACCTACTTCTATCGGCTAAAAATGGCAGATGTTCAAGTAAGATCGATTGATTGGCTTCAATGGCGTATAAATTTTTGATTGGTACTTGCCAAATGTCTTCGATTTTTTGCGTAGTTTCCGCAGCTGCTTGTGTCCAAATGATTTCCAGCCACTCGATACAAAGCTCAAACCACTTGGCAAAACGAGGGTCCACCATCTCTTCACTATTTCCACTCCACTTATTTCCTAATGATAATCCGTGCTTTCCTTTTTGAAAAATGTGTGTTTCAAATGGTACATCATTTTCTTCTAACGCTCTTAAATACAAAAGAGAATTCTCGATAGGCACCACATTATCTTCGAATGTAGAAAACAAAAAAGTAGGTGGCGTTTGCGGTGTCACACACATTTCCAAAGAAGGAGCCTGGATCTTCATCGCTTCTGCAAAGGAGCTTAAGATGGCTGGATAAGCAAGGATACAAGCACTTGGTTTTCGATCGGACAAAGTAGACAAAGCGGCTGCTAAATGCCCACCGGCAGAAAAACCGATCACTGCAATTTTGGTTTGATCGATTTTTGCTTTTTCAGCTAGTAAGGCTATCAGATCCATGCTTTTTTCTGCATCCGCCAGTGCTTTGTGGAAATCACGGTGTTCTCCAACGTGATAGCGCAGCACACCTGCATGATAACCTTCAGCAGCAAATTTCAATGCAATCGGCTCTGCTTCTCTTTCACTGCAAAATCCGTATCCTCCTCCTGGAATCACTAGTATGAACGGACGTTTGTCAATACGGTGAAATTCGGGCTTTTCTTCATGAAGATAAACCGTTAGAGTCGTATTGGCTTCGTTGTCAATAGTCATCGTATCGATCTGCATAGGCTTACTCCTCTTCGTTTAATCCATTTTCAGCAATCAATTTTTGGTACCAATAAAAGCTATCCTTTTTATAACGATCCAACGTCTTCAAAGAATCGTCTGTTCGATCAACATAAATAAAACCGTATCTTTTTTCGATTCCTTCATGGGTGCTGATCAAATCGATCGCGCTCCACGGACAATAACCGATCACCTCTACACCATCTTCCATTGCTAGATACATTTGCTGGATATGCTGTTTCAAATAGTCGATGCGATACTTGTCATGAATTTTTCCATCTTCTGTTAATTGATCTTTTGCTCCTATTCCGTTTTCGGTTATCAATAACGGCAGACGATATCTTGAATAGATCTCATTTAATGTATAACGGAACCCTTCTGGATCGATTGGCCAGCCGAATTCAGTCATTGGCAAATGTGGATTCGTTGTCGCTTGAAAGAAGCCGGGGATCCCAAAGCCAGATTGCTGATCGATCTTGTTTTCTTTTTGATAATAGGCTGAAACAGTCATGGTATTGTAATAATTAAAAGCGATGTAATCGCATGTACCTTCTAACATGATTTTTTTGTCTTCTTCTGTTACTTCAGGACAGGCATTGATTTTTGACAAAATGTTCCAGGCATTATGGTTATAGACACCATAAACCGCAGCATCTAAAAACAACCAGTTTCTTAAAGCACTCATATTCATTGCAGCCAACTGGTCTTCTGGTTTATCAGAAGCAGCATATACACTGGCAATGTTCGGCGCGGGTCCGATCTTTCCTGGATAATTCCCATCATGATAATTTTTCGTGACCAGTGCTTGAGCAACGAGCATATGATGGTTTTCTTGAAACTTTTCTTTCATTGATTTATTACTTGTACCAATGATCGAACCAGCTAAAGCCATGACATTTTGTTCATTGATTGTTTGCCAATAGTTTACTTCTTGACCGAATGTGTCAAAAAGCAGTTGACAGTAATCAGCGAAAGCTTGGATTGTCGCCCTATTTTCCCAGCCTCCATTTTCATGGATCTCATAAGGCAAATCAAAATGGAACACCGTCACGATCGGCTCGATCTCATTTTCCTTCAATAATGCAATGAGTTTCTTATAAAACTCCAGCCCTTTTGGATTAACCTTTCCATTGGACATGACTCTACTCCAAGAAATCGAGAACCGATAAGCTTTTAACCCTAGCTCTTTAAATAAACGAACATCTTCCTCAAAGCGATGGTAATGATCTACCGCCACTTTGAAATCACTTGTTCCGTCAGGTATTTCTTTCATATCTTGAACAGACGGCGCTTTACCGTCTGCATCCCAAGCTCCCTCTGTCTGATACGCACTAGTGGAAGCTCCCCATAAAAAATCAGTTGGAAATCTCATTCAATCGTACTCCTTTCGCTGCACCGATCAGATTTGCTTCAGACTCAAAGGCGGCAGCTTCTATCGTCATTTTCGTAATCGTTTGTTCGATCATCGGCGACACAGAAAAGATGGCTTCATAGTTTTTCTGGATATCACTGATCAGCCTTTTTTGTTTACTGATTCCACCGCCAATAATCATTTTGTCCAAATCCAGCAAACATTGGATATTGAAACAGAGAATCGCTACTTGATTGCAGTATGTGCGATATAAAGTTTGTGCTTGTTCATCTTCTTTTTGATATAGATAATCAAATACAAGAGGTCCTTCTGGTTCACACTGAAATAATTTTGCCAGTTCTTCTACTAATCGAACAGCTGACAAATTGATTCCTGCAAATGATTCAGCCCCATTTATCCCACGATCTTGTATCAAGAAACTAACTTCTCCAGTTTGACAATGCGGCCCTTTTCTCACCTGCCCATCCAGCAAAAGTCCAACGCCGACGCCTGTTCCTAGAATAATTCCTGCACCATTTTCAATCCCTTTTAAATGACCGAAACTTGCTTCTCCCAATACAGCAGCTTTCGCATCATTTTCTACAAACACACGAACGGGCAGCTGTTTTTCTATTTCTTGCTTTAAATTGACTTCATTCAGGCATGCGACTGCTCCACCAAAAAAGACGGTTGACGCTTCTTTTACCGCACCAGGAACAGAAAATCCGACAAATTCAATGGGTTCGAGATGCTGATAAGAACGGATCAATTCGACAAGGACAAGGATAAAATTGTCCTTATCTGTTTTTGGTGTCTCTATTTGTCTTTTTTCTCTTATTTGCGTATCCATTATTAAAGCTGACTTGATATACGTTCCACCGATATCGATACTTAATGTCCACATGCTTTTCCCCTTCATTATGCTTCGACTTCTGCATTGATGATTTTTTCTGCTTTCGTTTCTGCTTCTTCTTTTTCCAGCGCCGCTTCTAACTCTAGTTCTTTCTTATCTGCGATCTTAATGAATGGGTACCACATCACCACACCGATTGCCATACAAATAACCATCAGAATCGTGTAGTTCAGTCCGCCTGATAAAGGCATCTTCACAAATGTAGGAGTTGTCCAAGGTAATAGCGACATCGTCGGATTCAAAGAAATCGGCAATATGGTAGTGGTTAATCCCCATGTAACGAATCCTGCAATCAATTGTGTAAAGATTTGTGGAATAAAGAAAATCGGATTCAAGATGATCGGCATCCCAAACATCAATGGTTCTGTCACATTGAATAAGGATGGAACGAAAGATAATTTTCCTAACTGTCGCATTTTGGCTGATTTGCTTTTAATCATGAAAAATGTCACGAATCCCATGAATCCAGCTGCGTACATCCCCATGTAGATAACAGATGGAATTAAATAGGGTAATGCTTTTCCTTCTTGGAAGGCAGCAATGTTCCCAACGACCATCGTCATACTGATTGCGCCTAAAGGTCCTTGCAAAACAGCATTATGGATACCGAAGAACCATAAAACAGCTAATAATTCCATGATAATGATGATCGATAACGGACTTGCTACTAAAGAATTCAATGGGGCATTGATTACGTCAATAAAGAATTGGAAAATCGTTCCTGATTGTGTCAAACCAAACAATACTCGCAAAGCAAATACAACAACAAAAATGATCGTAACGACAAATACTGGTGACAAAGATTGTGTGACCATCGGCGGCACACTTTCCGGTAATTTGATCATAATATTTTTCTTAGCTAAGAAGGCATAGAAACGGGTAATGAGCAAAGCGACAAGCATACCGATAAACAATCCTTGACCACCCAGATAATCCAATCGCAACGCACCGACAGCTTGTTCGACTGCTTTGCCGTCTTGTGTGACAGTCGTCATGACGGATTGCGGCATCAGCATAATGAAACTTGCCAAAGAGATGATGGATGCATTCCGTTCATTGGTCCCTAATTGTTTTGCATAAGAGAAAGCTAAACTATATACGACATACAACGAGAAAACACCTGTAGCACCATTAGTGATTGCTTCCACATGAGGAAAAATCCCCACATTTTTCAAAAAATCGATCCAGCCAGGAAATGGGAAATTTCCAATAATCGTAATGAAGGCAATCCCTAATGTAATTGGGCTTGTTCGGATAAATCCTTCCATCAATGCGGCTAACACTTTGTTCTTTTGTAATTTCTCCGACATCGGCAATAGTCTGCTGCTTAAAAACTGTTCTAATTTTTCCATCTTTCTTCTCCTTTTTTATAATTGAATTGTACGGTCATCTTCTGAATCTACTGTCGAGAGAGAAAAAGTAAATTCGCCAGACTCCCAAATTTTTTCCCCTTGATTGTTATAAAACATAAGTGCTTCTTTTGATACTGTATAGTTAATCAATTTTTTCTCATCTGCGTGTATGGAAATGACTTGACTCGCAATCAACCGTTTGACTGGTTGCACAATAGAGGCTGTCTTGTCTTTTACATAAATGTGGATAACCGTTTCTATTGGTGTTGCTGAATGATTAACTGCTTCATAAATAAATTGCAGCTTATCTTCTTGATCCTGTATCTCCTGCCAGTTTGCTTCGACTTTTCCATATGTTTTCCCGGCACCAAAAGCAAACAGCGGCTCATTGGATTCATCAATATACTTAGACACAAAACGGGTCGAATGCGTACTTGTTTCTAAAGGTCGGCCAGTTGAAGCATGTGCATAATAGATTGGGACCTGCCCCTCACTCCGTGGGAACGTCATACTAAGTCGAGCACTTGGCGCTGCTTCCCCTGCAAGAAGATTGGCAATACCGATGCCTCCCATCGTTCCAGGATACCAAACGAGCAGCAAACTAGAAAAATAAGGTTCGATCTCTGTTAGGACCAGCGGACGTCCGGTATATAAAATCCCTACGATTGGTTTATCCAATGCTGCTAACGCTTTGATCAAACGTTTTTGCTTTTCAGGTAATCGAAGGTTGGTTTTAGAAGCTCCTTCTCCACTTTCTAAAAGTTGTTCACCAATCGTCAGCAAAATCACGTCAGATTTTTCAGCAGTTTCCAATGCTTCTTGGATTAACGTTTCCTCGTCCTCAATCGTTCCATTCAGTTGTTCAATTCCGGCTTTTAACGGTCCAAATGGTTCATAGGAATCAAACAGGTTGAATCCTTTTGCAAATAGCAGCTGTTCTTTTGAAAAATGCTGTTCTAGTCCATCTTTGAGCGGGATACTATCTTGTGGTTTACCACTTACAGAGGCCCAGAACCCAATTGTCAGGCGACTTTTGCCGTAAGGTCCGATAACTGCGATTTTCTGATGTTTTTTTAATGGTAGTGTGTCGTCATTCTTCAAGAGGACACAACTCTTTTCGACTAGCTTGACTGCTACTTCTTTCGATTCTTCCGTCAAGATTTCTCCCGTGTTCTCTTCTTCGAGTCCTCGGTAAGGGTCTTCGAATAATCCAAGTTTGTTCTTCAAGACTAAGATTCGCCACACTGCCTCATCCAACAATTGTAAAATTTCTTTGTTTTCTTCTGCTAATTTTTCTAAAGAATTGGCATAGACAGACGTCATCATATCGAAGTCCACACCGGCTTCTAACGCCTTTTTAGCTGAGTCTGCTTGATCTTTCGTGTAGCCATGTACTTGCAACTCTTCAATAGCCGCATAATCAGAGACCAGTACACCGTTAAAGCCGAACCTCTTTCGAAGAATCTCCCGGTTCAGCCAGCGATTACCGGTAGAAGGCACACCATTCAACACATTGAATGCGGTCATGACTAGTAAACAATTGGCTTCAACTGCCGCTTGATAAGGAGCAAGGTATTCATTGAAGAGTCGTTGGTTGGACATATCGACGGTATTGTATTCCCTTCCAGCTTCTGGGGCACCATATCCTGCAAAATGCTTGATACATGCACCAACACGGTATTTGTCAATCAATTGGAGATCGTCTCCTTGGTATCCTTGGACAGCGTGTTTAGCAAACTCTTTTGCAGTATATACATCCTCTCCTGGAGACTCCATCACCCGTCCCCAACGAGGATCTCTTACTAAATCAAGCATGGGGGAAAATAGAACATGTAGTCCGCTTAAATAACTTTCTTTTGCTGTTTCTTGTGCGGCTTTTTGGATCAATTCAAAATCATACGATCCCGCTTGTGCTAGTGGGATAGGAAAAATGGTGCGAAAACCATAAATAACATCCGACATAAAGAGGAGCGGGATTTTTTTACTACTTTCTTCCATTATTTTTGTTTGGATTTTTTTTAGCTTTTCGGGTTCATTGATATTATAAATGGAACCAATCTGACTTAAATCAAAATCATCAGGAAAACATAACTCCTTTGTTGGACCAGTATTCATCACATCACTATCAGTAAACAAGTCGCCGTTCAACTGGACTGTTTGTGCGATTTTTTCTTTTATTGTCAAGGAATCGGCTAGTTGCTTTAATTGTTTTTCATCCATTAGTTTCTCCTTTTTTGTAACCGTTTTTACATTTTTAATTATAACGATAAAATTTTCTTTGTTATACAACAAAAGAAGACTTTATATAAAAATAGAAGGAAAATACCTGAAAAATTTAATATTCAATATGTTATTTTTGCGTTACAATGGAAGAAAAAGGATAGACAGGAGGAAAATAATTGAAACAGACAGCGATTTCTAAAATAATGGATTTGTTATACAAAAAATATCTGATTCCCATGGTTTTATTTGATTCAAGCGGCAAAGTTTGCCATCCGGAGATTTCATGGGATATACATCCTATCATGGAGACATTCACCTCACCGAAAGAACATCAGCCCGTATGTTTATTTAATCACTTTCCTTTTATGTTTGCTAAGCTTGATTTTATGACAGACAGCAAACCCTATTCCTTATTGATCGGCCCTTGCGGCATGATTGGAGAATCTCCCGATACATTTCTATTCAAAGGCCATGTCTATCACTACGGTATTCACTATACGAAAGAAACAACTGCAGCATTTGAAGAATTCGTTCAGCTTGCCTATGCTTTTCTAACACACAAATTATTGAAAAAAGAGGAATTGCACTGGATTTACCAAAAAGAAATCAAGCAGCGCTCGACCACAGATCAACGGTTGGAGGACAGTCTATACGACCGGCGGATGCAAGAAGCCACTTTTGATTCTTATCAATTCGAGCTTCGATACACAGAATACATCAAACGGAATCAGCCAGAAAAGATCGATTGGTTATTCAAAAAGATGCAAGAAACGTATCATGTCGAGTTATCCGAAAATGAATTAGAAGGTTTGAAGCTGAAATTCTCTGCTTTTGTTGCCATACTGACACGTATCAGTATTGATGAAGGAGTCCCAATCAATCAGGCCTTTAGTTTATCAGATGCCTTGATCCAAGGCTTGTTCCGTATCCATTCTTCTAATGAATGGCACACTTATATGAAAGAGGCGACTTATCGTTTCATGGAACTGATCCATCAGCAACCTCTAGCCGATAAATCCATGCTAGTCAAGCAACTAATCAATTATATAGACAGCCATATTTACGACCGTGTAACGCTTGACGAGCTAGCTGAGACATTTGACAAGCACAAAACACATCTTTCTGCTTTATTCAAAAAAGAAATGGGCCAAACGATCCACTCCTATATCCAAGAACGGAAGATCAATGAAAGTAAACATTTGTTGCTTTTTACGGACAAGAGTTATAAAGAAATCAGCGTATTGCTTTCATTTGCAAGTCAAAGCCATTTTATTCAGGTCTTTAAAAAAACAACTTCCCTTACGCCAAGAGAATACCGCGATCAACATTATGCTTATTCCGTTCATTAAAACGATAAAAGTGCATATTTTCTGATTAATAAAAAAACAAATATCATTTAAGAGTTGAGTGCCCTCTCTCTTCAAATATACCCGAGCAGCGAGTTGGAAACGATTTATAAGCGTTTAGATACACTGGTCTTTTCTTCTTCTGATTTGTTTATTATCGACATTGATTTAAAGACATTGCATAGTGGCATTGATTTTGCTAAAAAAATACGGAACAAGAATCCAGAATGCTCGATTATTTTTCTATCAAACGATAATACACGCGGATTAGAAATCATTAATCAGCAGATTCGCCCAGATCGCTATCTTGATAAATCAAACTTAGAAGAAGTTGCACAATCATTGAAACAGCTACTTTTAGAAAAATTGGAAGCTCAAAAACAATCTTCCTCTATCATTGAACTGCAAGGCGCCACAAAGGTCTTTTTGATTGCGCCAGATGAAGTCAACTATATCTCAACGATCAATGGTTCTCGTTCCACCTTGGAATTTTATGGAACAAATGAGAACTTCGTTATTCATGATAAAATGAAAAATATCAAACAAAAATTCCAAGACTATCATTTCTTTAATGATCTGAAAAGTTTTTCTATCAACCCATTCAATATCAAAGAAGTAGATAAACAAATGATGGAAGTCCATTTCAAAAATAAAGATACACTTCTTTTAAGTTCTTCTAGTGTAAAAAAATTGTTACGCCATATTGACCAACTAAAACAAACAAACGGGTAGGACATGTCTGTCTTGCCCGTTTTTAACTTCCTTATTCCACTTTGTTAGCTATTCATACAGTTTTACTGATTGACTTCTCATAAATCGTCAATTCCAAGACAAACATTTTCGTACGCTTTAAATATTTGATTCCATAGTTGGCATTTAGATATTTATCCGTGATTTTCGAAAAGTTATAAAGACCGAGTCCCCCATTTTTTTTCGTTGAGCTTCCTCTTTTCATCAATTTAGCTAAGCTTGTTGAGGACATATCAGCAGGATTCTCGATTTTGAAATAAAACCGCTCCTTTGTTTGATTGATCGTAATACTGATTGGCTCTTCTTTTCTTGTTTCATCACAATGCTCAATGGCATTATTCAGTGCAATAGATAACAGACGAAGAACATCGATATAATCTGCCTTGATATTATTGATGATATTCAGAACTTGGATATCATAAGAAATGCCAAACTGATTGGCTCTTTCCATAAAATGATAAAAAAGCCCGCGTACTGCCGGATCACTGATTCGCTTCAAGGGATTGTGTCTCGCATCATCGATCGCTTCTAAAGAATAATCCTTTAAATGGGTCAATAGTTTGATAGAATTCTCCTGACTGTCATTCATCAAGCTGTATTCCAACGCAGAAATATAATTCAAATAATCATGACGGAAATCATCTAATTTCTCGTAGTATTCTTTTGTCTCCTGATTGTCTTTCAAATAAAGTTCGATCACTTGGAACTTTTTCTTATATATAATAAAGACAATAAAAAAAGCAGTATAAAAAATACTATATAAAAGCGTGATGATCGAAGTAAGGATATAATCCAACGAGTAAAAACTAATACCTAAATGAAAGATGTAAATCAGCACATAAATCACAACAGATAAAATCGTCAAGCCTTTCAGTTTTTTCGTATAGCCACTAAAATAATCGAATATATCATACTTTTGATCTGCTTTTCTGATCAGCAAAAATAAACTAGTTGCTAGTACTAATTCTACTGAAAGATTCAAATAGCTAGTATAAAATCCCAAATACCTTGGAATATCGATTGCTAAGAAAAAGGAAATACCTACCACATTCAATAAAAAATTTTGTAACAGGATCGATAAAAAAATGTTTTCTACCAAAAGATATAAAAACCAACACATTGCAGCATAAGCGATTGCAAAGAAAACGAATGTGTATGGAACAAAAAACATATTAGCTATCATTAGCCCCAAATAAAACAAGAGGAATCGCCATTTTGACGCCCCTTTAAACAACAGACTCATCCAAATAAACAAATTTAGATAAGCAATGAGAACAAACATGATTGACTCCATCAACTAACTCCACCCTTTCGCCCCTATCATAACAAAAATAAGAAGGAAAAACAGCCACGTTTCCCCTTCTTATTTTTTATGGTGCTCTTTCGATCGTCCATTCCAACTGTGACTGATATTCACCAGTATAAGCGCCTGGTGAAACAGCTAACTGGAATTGATGGTTCGCATCTTGTTGCAGAGAATAATCCGTAGCATTGTTTTGAACGACTGGCAAGCCCACTGCTGAGCTATCATTGATTGACAGCTTTTCTTCCCCATTCAGATAGGTCAATTGCGCAGGCAAATCTCTTGTTCCGTCAGAAAAAGATGTGGTCTGTTTGACTTTAAGCTGCCAATCTTTCGGAATTCCTGTCGTATCTTCTACAACTACCCCAACAGTTGCTTGTGGTGAAGAATAAACAGTGGTACCGGAAATAACCATCTTATTGAATTGGATCTCCGGATCGATCGATTTAAAGCTGACGTTTCCTTGTTTCAATATGATTTTAAAACTTTCATGATTAGATAGCTGACCTTCTGCATCTTTGGCATAAACTTCTACTTGATTATCGCCAATGTTAAGATCAGCGAGAGAAATCTCTTGTGAGAAAGGAAGCCATGAGTCTTTTGCTGTATTGCTGACATTGTCTTGCAAGACTCTTTCTTGCCCATTCAGCTTATAAAATAAAGAAACAGCATTGCTGTCTTTATCTTTCCATTCCCCATCGATCGTCAATGACTGATCTGTCGGGAACACACTGACGGAGGCATTTGCTAAAGAATCAGAGAGTTTGATTTGTGGTCTTAAAGCTTCATCATTTAAAATTTGGTAAGAAGTTTCATACGGTCGTACTGTATAATTATCCCCAATAAATTCTGTAAAATCTTCTGCTTTAATTATTTTTTGGTTAGAATCAATATTTTTGACTTTTACATCAAATGTTATTTCTACACTTGTCCATTTATTTTCATGCACGTCTCCTAAATCATTGGTCAATTCAGGAGCGATTAGATGATTTTCTGGTGTAATCTGTGGTTCTTCCTTCGTTATCGTACCTGTTTCTGGGTACTTAACTGCTAATGTATGAGGGACATATTCCACATATGGATTAAGAAATTCTTCTCCCACTACATCTGTCCAATTTTGAATTCCGCCTAAATAAGTTGCTTTTAAAGAATAAGTCAAAGTGTCACCCATGTTTACATCTTTATTAATGACACTTGTGTTATTTTTCAATACATCTGTGGTAGTTTCTACGTTAACAGCTTTAGGCAGTTCTGAAAATACTACAGCATTAACGTTAGAATCATCACCTGTAGTTCCTGTGAACCCCCAATAAACATAGTCACTGGAAAATACAGTTCGTGGAAGATTACAAACTCTGCTTTGTCCATCAAATACATAGGTAATTTGCTCTGTAATATGATCATAGTGGACTTCAAAATCATGCCATTGTCCATTGGAGAGAGAGCCATTTGGTAGATTGATCGGCTCTGTCAGCAAATTGTGACGTACTTTTACCTTCTGTGTAAGCCAACTTGAATATACATCATAGGTCTCTGGATTTCCTGGCATAGTTGCTGCAATATGATTTGGACCAGGTTTATAGTTGTGGCTATTTTCGTCATATGCATTACCTTTACCTTCATTTTGATGCGTATCAAATTCAATAGAAAAACTGTTTTGTAGTGCTTCTTGTGCAGCTTCAGTGCTGTTTCTAGCTTCTTGTGAAGAATAAACGCCTAAAGCTCCACCTTCTGTTGAACTTGAAAAAGCATTATTACCTCTTGGATCGTTTTGAAGCGTGAAAGTAATACCATCCGCTGCGTATCTTCCTTTGTTTCCTAAATACAATTTCATTTTTGTATCAAAATCTTTGTTCAAGTCTAATTGATAGTTAGTGGCTGACCACAACGCAGCTCTTTGATCCCTATTATCATCAGTGAGAACACATACATCGTTTCCATTTTTATTCTTAGCAATCGTAGCATGACTATTGCTCCCAACTGGCACTAAATTAAACGCATCTGCTAAACTTGTACCATCTGGCGCATTTAAAATAACATCATTTACTGATTCGGCTCTAACCTCTTGTATTTCAAAAATAAGAAAGAGAGAAACAAGACCCAGAATCGAAAATATTTGTAAAAATAGATGGATATTTTTATTCACCTTTTTTTTCAATATTCTCACCTACTTTTTTTGTTTAAGTAATTTGTAACTTAAAAATGCGATGATCAATAATAACAAGATTCCGACTGTGATGATAGCTGGGAGATATGGGATTCCTTTGTCTTCTGTCACTGCTTCTTTGTTGATCTTTTTGGCTTTTTCTGACTGGATCGTAAAATCAGTTGTCAGATGCCATGTTTTATCTGTATTGCCTTCGTTGGCATCGATCGTCACCGTATAATCACCAGCTTCGATCTTCTCCTTATTCAAACTGATTGGAAAGTCAAAGTTCGTATTAGGGGCAATCGACATATTCTCCTTTTTTGTTTCATAAAGAACATCTTTTGACCCTTTTTTCGTGATTTTCGCATCAAAATTAACTTTGCTGATGATTCCAGGTGTTGGATTTTGCACATTAGCAAACACAGTCGTATAGGAATTTTGCAGACCAGCTTTTGCTGAGTTCAGTTTCAAATCGGGCGTGACGGCATCTGTATCGTTTTGCAGTTTCACACCGATCACGTACGCATATTTATTACGGATTGCTGTTCCGTCTACTTTTTCACTCACATTATCTTTTTTACTGATGTGTATTCCACCAAGAATGATTCCTTTAAAATGATCTTTTGGCATTTGAACTTGGAAAGTCACATCTTTGGATTCGCCAGCTTGTAATTCAATTTCTTGATTTTTAGGAGTGACTAGCTGATTCAATACATATTTAGCAGACGGATCTTTCTTCAAATCTGTTTGTCCGTAGTCAATGACCCCGTTACTGTTTGTGGCAGCATTATTAACATCTACGTTAAAAATCGCTTTTTCTTTTGCTGAGTTAGCTAAATGGATTGAAATCTCTTTTTTTTGATTTGGATCTAATTGCAAATCAAAGTAAGAAACGTTTTTATTTTTTTGAAAGTCGGGAATATTTGCATTGACGCTATACGCTGATTCATTTGAATCAGCGTATGTCGTCAATGGCATCACTACAATACTTAATAAACTAAGAGCAGCAACAAACAATGATTGAAGTTTGTTCATTTTTCTCTCCATTCTAAGCAGTTGGGCCTGCTGTGAGTGTCCAAGTGATCGTTGATGTGTATTCTTTTGCTTGCGCAGATCCTGAAGGGACAGATAATTGAACATTTGTATTGTTTCCTTCTGTTCCTTTAAAGACATCCAACCATGTTCCTTGACCTTTTAAACTATCGGCTGTCATGACTGTTTTGGCTTCAGTGTTGTCAAAGATCAGATCACTTGTTACAGGTGCTTTACTTGTATTATCAGAAGTTGTTTCTGCTACTCCGTTTTTAAATGATAATTCTGCACCTTTTAACTCTGAATTGTCACTAGCAACAAATTTTGTAGCTGCAGCCGTTAATGTCCAGCCGCCTTCTACTCCACGTTTATCAGTAATCTGAACATGTGGCTCTGCATTTTCAGCGTTGTATACTTGGCTAGTCGTTGAGATATCTTTTGTGCCAAATGTGATATTTGAGACATAGTCGATTGACAAAGGACCGTTATCTCCTGTACCGTGGTTATCTGGGTCGTCCGGATCTACTGGGTTCACTGGATTGTCAGGATCATCTGGATCTACCGGGTTTACTGGATCAGAGTTATCTCCTGTAAATGTGATCTTTGCTGTAGAAGTTGCAGAATCTTTGGTTGGCTCTGTTTCATCTGCTTGTACGTTCAATGTGCTTAATAATGAGCTTGTTAGCAATACTGTCGCTGCTAATGTGTAGAATACTTGTTTTTTCATCGTTGTTATTCTCTCCTTATTCGTTCGTAATAAATGTTTAATTAAGCTGGTGCGTCTGATAAAGTCCAGACAAGTGTAGCTGTGTAATCACCCACTAAGTTACCTGATGGGACTTTAAGCGAAACATTTGCTGTATCCATTTCATCTGCCCATGTCCCTAAACCAGTATTAGCAGCTGCTGACATGATGTTTTGCGCATCATTATTCACTACTACTTTGCTTGTAGTAGGAGCTGCAGAACTGTTATCTTCCACGGTTTCTGGTGTACCCACTGGTAATGTTAGTTCTGCACCATTCAATGTTTTATCTTCTGAAGTAAATCCTGGTTTTTCTGTATCGTAACTAACTTGTAAATTCCAGCCAGCACCAGTTCCTCGTAGATCTGAAACTTGGACTTCGGTTGTTAACGCTGGTTTTTCAGCAGTATATGTTTCGGTTTTTCCTGAAATCGTTTGTTTTCCAAAATCGATTTTTGACATATAATCGATACGCAAGTCCCCAGTATTTCCAGTTGGATCATTTGAAGGAGGATTATCATCAGGGTCGATTGGATCAATTGGACCTACAGGATGATCTGGATCTTGTGCCGTCAAACCGATCTTTGCAGTACTTTTCCCATTTAGGCCATCTGCATGTACAGCTAATGTTCCTGCCAAAAGTGTTGTACTAATTAATGCTGCAGCTAAAATTGTTTTTTTCATTCTCTATTCCTCTTTCTTTTCCAAAATATTAACAACAAACTGATTACTAAAAGAAATATTCCACCCCAAGTAATAAATGATTGCTGAATCTCGTTGGTTTTTGGGTATTTCTTTTGTCTGGATTGATTTGCCGATTGTTCGGCATCTTGCGAGGATGGTACGGATGGATCGGTTGAGCTTTGCGGAACACTTCCTTCAAAAGTGATACCTACACTACTTTTTTCACTTGCAGCAAACACTACTTGGTTGAAAGCAGAAAGTTGTATCAAGCAGCTCAACACAAAAACCAATGTCAAACATTTTCTAAATCTTTTCATGAAAGCTCCTCCCATTTTTCTTTTCGAACACCTCCAAAGTTATAATCTTCATTTCTTTGTAATGATTACAATCCAGAACAACGGTTATTATAGCTGATTCATTTCCGTTCTTCTTATGTTTGTAAGCGCTTATTTAACAAGTTATGTAAATCTCTTTATTTTTTTTGATTTAAAAATGAAAAAATACAAAAGCAAGACTGTCATACGTCTCGCTTTTGTATTGAAATTTCTTCGATTAGAGATACTTATTACTGTTCAAAAGCTTCTTTGAAACGGTGAATCAATTCATTGACTACAGGGGATAAAATCCGATTCTTTTTCCAGACTAGCATGCAATTCGTTTCAATCATTGGGTCAAGCGGAACGAATGTCACTCGCTTTGAATGATGACTTACAGCACCTTCTATGACTAAAGCAGCACCTACCTAATTCTCAATTAGCGCAAATACATTGAAAATCAAATTGTACGTTCCTGTGATCAGCAACTGCTCCTTTTTTATGCCTAACCAGTCAGCAAACATTCGCTGTATTTCTGGACGCTTTGAGATCAAAAGAGGTACATTCGCAAAGTCTTCTTTTGTTATCGCATCTTTTTTTGCTAAATCAGAATTTTCTGAAATGAGCAATCCCCATTTTTCCTTTCTTGGTAACAAAATCGTTTCGTATTTCTCTGTATCTACTGGATCTAGCAAAATCGCTAAATCTAACAGGCCTCTTTCTAGTCGCTCCGTGATATCATCACTTGTTCCACTGTGGATATGAAATTGAACGTTGGGATAATCACGGATCAGCTTTTCTAGTAATAGTGCCAATATATTCGAATTATCAGCTTCCACACAGCCAATCGTAAATCGGCCGCTGAATAATTGTTTTTTTCTGTTCTCGAATTCTTGAGTAGTTTGATTTGTCAAATCTAAAATTTCTTCTGCCCGGCTTTTTAGAAAATAACCTGCTTCTGTCAAGATCATTTTGCGGTTTTCGCGTACAAACAGTTCTGTTCCTAGTTCCTCTTCTAGCTCCTTCAGTTGTCGGCTTAAGGTTGGTTGTGTAAGATGTAGAACTTCTGCGGCTTGAGAGATTGTTCCTTCTTCTGCAATTGTCCAAAAATATTTTAGTAAGCGTAACTCCATAGCGATGCTCCTTGATTTTTTACTTGATACATTCTATTTTATTTCTAGATAACACACGATCATATTTCTTGATTTTTCCTTGTAAACGTTCCAAACATTCTTGCATTTCAGCAATTTTTTTCGTCAAAAGTTCACTTTCTTCAATCAAAAGCTTACGCCGCTCAAATACAGTTGCTTCTCCTTCGCTAGATAGGCGAATATATTCAATCAAAGACTCGATCGATAATCCGGCATTTCGCATACAGATCGTAAAGTCAACCCATTTTAGGTCTTCTTCTGTATAATCACGGATTCCACCTTTTGTCCGATTAACTGGTGGAATCAACCCGATTCGCTCATAATAGCGCAATGTATCGGCCGAAATGCCCTTTTCTTCACTGACTTGTTTGATATTCATCTGATCACTCTTTCTCTTAATTTCTTGCCACTTTACTTATGTACTTTATTTATTCTACAACTTTAAGTGTACTCCAAGTCAATACTCATTTCTATTAAAAGTAGGCTGGATTATCTATATCGGTTGTTTGTGTATTATTTCGAATAAAAAAGACTTGTTTTTTTATTCTTTTTTGGATATACTTTTAACAATTTAGGGAAATTTTAGGAAAAGGGGTATAAAAATGACAACGTATCAGCGAAAGGTATTATTATCGACATCGGCGGGAATTGCTTTAGAGAATATGGATATTATGTTTTTAGCTTTTTCATTATCTTCAATGATTGCTTCTTTTCACATTAGTGGTACGCAAGCGGGTTTCATTTCAACGATCACTAATTTGGGGATGCTCATTGGAGGTATTTTTTTTGGCATCATAGCTGATAAATATGGACGTGTGAAAGTATTTTCTCAAACGGTCCTTCTGTTTTCGATTGCTTCTTTATTGATGTATTTTGCTTCAAACATCTACTTGGTTTATCTCTTTCGCTTTATCGCAGGTGTAGGAGCGGGAGGAGAATATGGGGCGTGTATGTCCTTGATTTCCGAAAGTTTTTCAAAAAAACAAATTGGACGAGCTTCTTCGGTTGCTGGTATTGGTGCGCAGGTCGGTGCGGCTTTGGCTGCGATTTTAGCTGCTGTGATCATTCCAACGTTTGGTTGGAAGATGTTGTATGTCGTAGGTGTACTGCCGGTGTTGATGGTCTTGTTCATTCGTCGCGGCTTGACTGAACCAAAGGAATTCAAATCTGCACAATCCGCCGAAAAGAAAACCAAACTTAGCAGACTGTTTGAATCAAAACATCTTGCTTGGCAAACATGTGGCCTTAGTATCATGGTGACTGTCCAAATCGCCGGCTATTTTGGGTTAATGAATTGGCTGCCTTCGATTATGCAAGATCGATTAGGACTTTCGGTTTCTGGATCTTCATTGTGGATGGTCAGTACTATTTTAGGCATGTCTTTGGGGATGATGACTTTTGGCATGATCATGGATAAAGTGGGGCCTAAACTAACCTTTTCTTTGTTTTTAATTTGTTCATCCTTATCTGTCTATCTACTTGTGTTAGCCCATAGCCAGTGGAGTTTGGTAGCAGCTGCTGTGATAGTCGGCTACTTTATCAATGGCATGTATGGTGGATATGGCGCAGTGATTAGTAGTTTGTATCCAACAGAAATCCGCGCGACGGCGAATAATTTCATTATGAATCTTGGACGAGCTGTTGGTGGTTTTTCTTCTATCGTCATCGGTTTCTTGATGGATCATTATAGTTTAACTGCCGTAATCTTGTTTTTGAGCGGTATTTACCTAGTCAGTCTGCTGGTCTTGACAACTCTTACTGGTGTTACAGCATTAAAGGAAAGCTTGCAGCATTGACATTTGCTTTTATAAATGACAAGAAAAAGGTGTGGCAAAAGCTTGCATCTGCGGTAATACGAACAGCCAAACGGAAACAGTGTCTCATGTTTTTGATTTGGCTGTTCGTATTACTTGATGCAGGGCAGCTTTTTCACGACCTTTGTTTCACGGTGTTCAATCAGTTTGCTCTTCAGTATTCGTCCAAAGCGCTGATTTCACACCCTCTTTCTTTATATCGGCACATCTTCCATTGTCCAAACTAAAGTTCCTTCATAATCCCCAACTTCATCTGAAGGTCTTAGTTTCAGTTGGATATTTCCTATTTGCCCAAAATTTGCTTTCCCCGTTCCTTGCCAAATCTGTTGATCACTTCCAGTTAATTCGATTGTTTTTCCTTGGATAGTGAAAAACAAGGGACATAACTGCTTAGACTTATCATTGATCAGCGGTTTTTCTTTTCGGACTTTGATTGTCCATTTGCTTTGTTCTAAATGGCTAGAATCTTCAACCTGAATTTCTCTCTGGTTTACTGCCGCAACAAATGTGTCATTGGCAGGTATTTCTTGTTCCCCAAAATCGATGCTTTTAGGTAAAAGCAATTGCGGGCCTTTTTCGACTGCTAGTTTCCTTCTATCTGGCGGCGACTGTTCTTTGTCGTCAGTCATTACATAGAATGAAACTTCTTTTCCAATCCAATTTTCTGGAAAAGCTATCTTTATTTCGTCTTCTACTTTTTCTGGTACATGTGAGTAGGTCTGTAGTCTTTTTTCTTCCTCATTACATTTAGCCATCAAATAGATAGTTGAATCTCCTTCATGAGAAAATGTGAATTTGATGGTACAACTTTTACTAAATCTGGATACCATCAAAGGATTTTCTTTATTCAACAATTCAAATCTCAAGGGTTCGCCTTTGCGGTAGCGATGGATGATCGTTTGTGTTTCTGGCTGGAATCTCCCATGATCAGTTTCTTCATTTTTTATCGGAAAGAACCCGCTTATCTCAGGATAATCCTTCGATAAATCATAATCTGTCGTAAGGATACCGGTCTTAACCACTTCTTGACTCAAAGACCTATCTTGTTCATCTAAAAATTGAATGTGGACTTCTCCTAAATAATTGACGAGACTAGTACCTGTATTTTCTGCAGTCTCCTGTCCATTTAAAATCGTTTTGACTTTAAAAGGCAGCGGTAGCCGATCATTTATGATGGCCGAAGTTTCAACTACATTTTCTTTGCCTGTCCATTCCAACTCGACTTCATATTGCAAAACGGTATCATACAATCGATGATCTTCAGGATTTTTCGCAGTGATCACCATTTCCTGCCCTTCGACCTTAGTGCTGAATAATTCCGTTATATCTTCTCCACTAAAATTCGTCACTTTTACTTTTTTTGCTTTGTATTGCTGAGTTTTAGCTATTTGCTCTAAACCGAATCGAACTTGGAGTTGATTGGCTTTTTTCCATTGGCTAATATTAGGAATCGTTTGCTTTGCCTTTAAGCAAACATCTTGGTCTGCTTTTTCAAAAAAAGAATCTGTGGCATAAGCAGAAGGAAACTCTGGCTTAGCCAAGAAATCTGTTCGATATATAACTGAAGATGGTGTGCTGTCATTGTTGTGCACCACAACGTGAAGTTGGGAGACTGGATTTGTGATCACCTCAAAGCTTTGTCTAGGATCTCTCCAAGGTACGTTTGGTGTGATGTTTTTATAATAGCCCCAATAGTCTCCCCACTGACGATCCCCATCTCCATACACGTCATAAACGATATTCGTCGGATTATTTGTACATAAATATTTGATTACTCGGCTAGGATTGCGATACCCTACATACTTATTGACATTCAATCCATAATAGTTGAAAGAGGTCTCAATCGTTAAAGGATTCCCACTCGTATCTAAAAAGTCATAGGTTATGTTCATTTCACCAGAAATATCGATACTTAAAAAGTTTCCTTCAGTAAAAAAAACCGATCCGCCATCTAAGTTACTTTTATTTCTTTCAAGCGTTACTTTCAGATTCACTTCTTGCCCCTTATAGAAACCGACATTTTTGATCAAGGCGCTACTTTTACTTGTACTCCAGTCAACTGTGACAATCTTTCCCGTTACTTTTCCCTCAATTGGCTCCACAGAAGTATGCTCACCATAATGCATGATGAATGTATTGTCCGCAGGAGTCGTGATTTGATTGGCCCATCGGAAATAACCTAAATCCGTGAGAGGTCTAGGAGCTGCTGCTACTTTTGGCGATAGCCATAGCAGGACAATAAGCGTAAAAACCGACAGTACTATTTTTTTAGACTTAGCCATTTTCTTACCTCCTGCTTTGCTTATTCTTTTTTTTCATGCGATATAACATTTCTGCAATCATGATTAGACAAACGCCTAATATGATGAGCAGCCAGCAAGTATTCTCATTTGTTTTCGGAAATAACGTCTCTTCCATGGCCATCGGCTTTTCTGTACTATTTTCTGTAATCGTTACTTTTTCCATCGGAACATGCTTACCTTGGTTATTTTCTTGATAAAAAGAGATACCAGCCTCACTCGTTGTCTTTTCAGTTGCAGAAACTGGTAACACTATTCCGAACATGAGTACGAAGAATCCTAACCTAATTACCCATTTCATGTCTATCTCCTCCTAAACTAGCTTTTCTCTCGTTTCAATTTAGAAATATACCAGACCAGACAAATGATGACGATTAGGCAAAAAGCAAGGAAGAAATACATCATGGTATCCGTTGGTTCATCTTCTTTTTCTACATTTACTGCTTCTTTATTCAGTTTTTCGTCATCTCCTTTGATTTCAAATGCTTTTACCAGTGTCCATTTTTTCCCTAAAGCGTCTTTCAAATGGATCGTTAATTAATAGAAACCTTTTTTCAATGGTTTGTTTTACCAACTGATTGGTAACTCAAATTTGCTTCTTGGAGCCATAGAAATTTTTTTCGACAATTGATGCAAGACACCATCTTTTCCTTTTTTCGTTATCTCTGCTTCCATTTGCATTTGACTCATTAGGACCGGCTGCTTATTCTCCAGAGTAGCAAATAACGTAAGATAGCCGTTTTGCAAACCTGATTTCACTTTAGACAATGCAAATTCAGGATCGATCTTTTTATCTGAACAACTTAATTGAGCACCAATCGTATAGGCGAACTTGTTTGCCAAACTGAATCCATCATTTTTTTCTTCTTTTTCTTTTGTTTCCTCATAACAATAGAATCCACCTAGTATCGTACCGTCAAATCCTTGCTTAGGTATATCTAACTGGAAGGTTGCTTGTCTTATTTCTTGTGGTTTCAACGTAATGGTTTGTGGCTTCGAAGCAATCTCTTCAAAAGTCGGACTTCCTAGTAACTTTTCCCCGTGCTTGGAATAATCCACTGCACCATTAGAGTTGGTCACAGCGTTATTCGCTTCTACTTTGACATTTATTTGACGATTACTTGTATTCGTTAATTGAATTGTCAATTTTTGCTGTATACCAGCTTGTACTTTCAAGTCAAAATAACTAGCTTCTGAAATCTGGTTTTCAGGTAAAATCGCTTCTGCATCAAAACTGACTTTGTTTTGATCAGCAAATGAACTAGCAGAGAAATACAGTAAGATCAACAGAAACAAGCTACTAAAAAAGATGGGAAGGACATATCCCCATCTTCTTGTTTTATGCTGGAGCATCTGTCAACACCCAAGTTAGTTCCGCTGTATAGCTTTGTGCTTCCACTCCCGCACGGGGTACATGAAGCTTGACGTTTTCATTGCTGCCATCTGTTCCTTCAAATACTGCTGCAAAGGCGCCTGCCCCTTCTCCTTCTTTCGCAAGCATCACGTTTTGGTAGTCATTATTCAAAACAAAAGTTTGTTTTGGTGCATCTGCTAATGTTGGCGGTGTGGATTGATTGTCTTTTGTCACTACTTTTCCATTAGCTAATGATAATTGTGCGCCAGTTAGCTCATGTCCGTTTTCTCCAATAAATGGTGAGATCGAAACGCCTAATGTCCAACCTTTTGCTCCTCCGCGCGTATCATTGACTTGGACATGTGGACGTTGATTCAAGGCAAAATAATCTGCATCCCCCTGTTTTATTTCTTGTTGTCCAAAAGTAATATTCGATGCAAATGGAATAGATAATGCTCCTGTATCTCCAGTACTTGGATCATCATCATGCGTATCATTTGGCACGATAGGCGTGACATCATTTCCAGATCCAGCCTTTAACGTCACATCTGCTTGGTTCGTTGTTGCAGAAAGTGTATGATCGCCCTCTTCTGCAAAAACATAGCCCCCTGAGATACTGAGCGCCAACAAACCTAGAGCCGTAGACGCAATCACTTGTTTTTTCATTTATAATTCCTCCTAAATAATAATTGGTTTAATTTAACCAAGGATAATTTTGGCACGAAGAGAACGTCTTTTCTAGTTTAAGAAATTTCTAAAAAAAGGAAAAAAATAAAAGTAATATGAGTAATTCAGTATTTATACGCAAAAAAGAGGCAGATTCTCTCAGAAATTCAAAAATTTGAACTTTCTAAAGAGAAAATCTGCCACCGAAGTTTAAGTCCAGTTATTTTTCTTGAGCGATTCGATAAAGTAACTCTTCCAACTGCCGCCAATTTCGTTCGGTCGGAAGATTTTTCATTAAAAGCAATGGAATATCTTGTGTATCTAAATAATAATTTGAGATAACCAAATCTACTTCTGTGATTGCAGTTTGATAGTCATAAAAAGCTAGTAAGTATGAATGACCAAATAATCGATGGATCTTGTTCATCAGCCAAAGACGATGCGTGTGATGCAGATCATCCTGTATGAGAATTTTTATCGGATCCATTGCGCTTAAGAGTAAATCGTAATAGTCAAGAATGTAATAATAATTCAAGAAAAGCTGCTCCCAATTATCTATTACTTGCAGTACCTCTTTTTCAGCATATTTTCTCACCGTTTTTTGGAGTTGCTTGATTCTTTTATATATCCTTGGATTTTCTGCTTTGATTTCTTTTGCATAAGAGCGATTGAAAAAAAGATCTGTATTCCCAAAAAAGAAACGGCTTCTTTCATGGAAAGCAACAAAATTGAATACTAATTCTTGATCATCTGTATCCAATCGAAAATCAAATTCTTTCTTTACAGCGTTTTCTAAAGCTACTAAGGTTCTGTAACACAAGCTGTCACTAATTTCATGTGACTTTGCATAACTATTCTCGTATGTTGAATTTCCGTCAATGACGCCGAATGAATAAATCACTTGATACAAAAAATACTGTTCATCTTCCGATAAAGGGCTCTCGATTGCTTCGAGCCATTGTCCGATCAACAAAAAGAATGGATCTTTCTTGATGACTTGTTGATCTGTTTTATCGACTATTATCGAAGCAAATGAGCTTCTTTCCAAAATAACAGCCAGCCAATAAGAAAATACTCGTTTTTGAAGAGGATCTAGCTGGATATGATAGATTCTCTCAAACTTCAAGAGATAGTTCTCGATTTTTTCTTTTGGAAACTTGAATGGCCAGCCGCCAGTTCGAGTAGAATGCCAATAAAAGTAATAATAGAAACTTCGAATATACTGTTCTTTTGCTTCAAGTTCTAGTTTAAACGGATGGAATGTGATCCGATACCTCTCAAAGTACTTTACTAATAACTTCGCATAACGAAAAACTGTGGATACACTCGTATATTGAGCGTCTGCATAATCTTCCAAATTTTTCTCAGGATGTTGATACATGAATTCAATCAAATGATAATTATATGATTTTCTGTAGAAATGAAGATAAATAGTGTAGATTGGGAAGTTCTCCTGCTTTTCCATAGAAAAGCGCCGATTATTCTCATTCTTCAAAATGACCTTATCAGGATATTGTTGGAACAATTCTTCTAAATCTGTTAGATAATTCAAGATAGACTTACTTGATACCTTCAATTCGTTTTGTAGCTCTTCTATTGAACACCAACGTTCTGTTTCAAGCAGTAAATGAATCATTTTAATTTTCTTTTGAGAAACTTTTGTTAAAAAAGTCTGCATATCTTCTCCTCCTGTATCTACTTTACTATACTACATACAAGAAAAAAACGGATACAAATATCCCACTGCAAAACAGTTAATGGTGCATAAATCTGTTATTATTTCTCTTTTTTTCCTAACCATTCTCTTGATATGAATCATTTAATCGTTTATTATATAAATGTCAATAATCTGATAATAAAATAACGTACATATTTTATTATTACATACTTAATAACAGAACTATAGCAAAAAATCCCGTGTATCAACACGGGATTAGATTAAGTTTCCTCAATCACTATTCATAACACAATTATTATAACAAGTAAGTAAACAATTGAAAAGGACATTTATTGAAAACGGTTGTTTTTTACTTAAGGAGGAAATTTAGTGAAAAAATTAGTTGCGTTGTTTTTGGTCGCAGGAAGTTTGTTAAGTGGGTGTGGTGCTACTACGTCCACTACTCAAAGCACAAGTTCAGCTCAGGCTTCCAGCAGCAGTACCACGATCTCCGAAAGTACGGCAGATTCATCGAAAGAACAAGAACAAATTGAAAAGAAAAAAGAAGAAGAAAAACAAAAAGCGGAAAAAGCTGCACTAGAAAAAAAAGTGACAGAAGCGGAATCTGCTTTGTCACAAGCTGAAGCAAATCCTACAAAAGAAAACTATGCAACTGCTTCAGCAGCTATCCAAGCGCTACCTGAAAACAAACAAGAGTTGACAAGCCGTCTTGCTGCAATTGATTCCACGATCAAAGCAAAAGAAGCAGAAGAAGAACGGAAAAAGCAAGAAGAAATTGCACGACAACAAGCAGAACAAGCGCAACAAGAAGCAATTGCACAGCAGCAAGCCGAACAGGCGAGGCAAGAAGCAATCGCACAGCAGCAAGCCGAACAGGCGCGACAGCAAGCAGCAGCTGAACAGGCCTCTCAGCAGGCACAAGCCGCAGCTCCTGAGCAAAATAATGAACAAACTGTCTATGTCACACCGACCGGTTCAAAATACCATACACATAAATGTGGAAATGGTACGTATACCCCTGCCACTTTAAGCGAAGCTCAAGCTCGTGGTTTAACCCCTTGCTCCAAATGTTATGGAAACTAATTCAAAAGTTATACTAGAGTAATAAAATTCTTCTGAAACATAAAAAAATAGAAGCTGGCGTTCCAGATAGTAAACCAAAAATAGCAGTTTACACGTCCCTTTCGTCAGCTTCTCTCTTTTTTCATTTAGTCTGTTCCCTCTGCTTTTTGGACATCTTCATTCATTCTTTCTCAATCAAATAGTACACCTCTTTTTCTTTTCGCAGTTTATATCTTCCTTTTTTCAATTTCATTGAAAACTGTTTCGAATGTTTATGTTTTACATGGATTTTAAGCAGGAGCTCCTCATGTTGCAAGCGATAGTTCCCGCCTTTTAAATCAGAAAATCTCACTAGTCCGTATTCATCAGAAGCTTTCACAAATGGAACTTTTTCTCTAGTAATATAGTGTTTGCCGTTGAGCGTTTTTACAGAAAAGACCATTCCTTCGATTGGTCGTCCGTTTGTGTTCTTTACATAAAAAGATAAAGGATAGTTTCGCTTAGCGATGGCCAAAGAATCTAAATAAGCGATGAGTAGCCAAACTAAGCCGATTGATCCAAGTAGTATACCGATAAACCAAATAAAAAATTTCCATTTTTTCCATTGATCAATTCCTTGGATCGCTTTTTTTGCCTCTTTTGCTTGATAAGGAATACGATGCCCCGTCACAAGCAGTCGATGTGTATTGACCATGTAAGGAGTGCAGGTAAGCAAGGTCACGAGGTCCCTACCTTTTTGGATACCCAAAGAATCTACTTCATCAGGTAAGACCACTTGGATTTTTTCTACTTGATACGCCAATGTCTTTCCATTGATCTGGATGAAAAACTGGTCTCCTTTTTTCAACTTAGGCAAATCTGTAAATAATTTCGCTTCTGGGAGTCCACGATGCCCAGAAAGAACGGCATGGGTGCTTTTCCCGCCAGTTGGATAAGAACTTCCTTCCAATAATGACGTTCCTTTTTGCAAAAATATTTCCGTTGTCTGATCGAATATAGGTAAGCTGACATTGATTTTTGGGATTTCGATGACTCCAAGCATATGTTCCATAAAAAAGGCATTACTAGGTAAATCTTTTAATGCTTTTGCATCAACTGCTTGGTTGAAACTGCCTATCCCTAGTGATACGTTTTGCTCTGCCAGCTGTTGGTTTTTCTTTGTCATTTTTTCCTGCTGTTTTTTTATTTCCTCTGAATTCTTATTCGATGCTTGCTTTTGATAATGGATGATCATTTGCTGGGCAAGAAAATCATTCAGTGAATCTTCTACAAAAGGATAAGAAAAGATTCCGATCCCAACGACTAAAATGATTGCCATGAAGATGTCCAGTATTCTTATTCTGCTTTTATTCATCATGTCCACCTATTTTCTAATATGTATATGAAGAGGTTGTGAAATCAGCGCCTTGACCTGAGTATTAGAGAAGCAAACGGAAAAATAGTTCCTCATATTTTGCCGTTTGTTGAGCTAATACCGAAGGTCAGCTGATTGAACACCGTTTAAGAAAGAGGTCGTGAGCCTGCCGTTTCACTCTGAGTCACAAGGAACAATTTCAAAAAACAGCTTCTCATGTTTGTTGAATATTGTGACTTGTGACCGAGGAGTTGGCAGGAGAACACCGTTTAAAGAAGAGGTTGTGAAAAAGCCGTTTAGTTTCGAGTATTAAGATAAATTTTGTGAAAATGGTTCCTCACATTGTTGCATACATTTGACTTAATACCAAGAGACCGACCACTTCTGTCACAACCTTTCTCCCCATTTGAATCACTGTCGTTTATTTATCGTATGATTTTTGTTTCCAATAGTTTAAGCTTCTGTTTCTTGATGGCGTTTTTTGAAGTAGATCACTGCTCCTCCAACTAAAGCAGTACCTACCAAGATGAATACGATGATCCCCATACCACCAGTTGAAGGCAAGATTCCTTTAGGTTGGTTATCGATCGTTGTTTCATCAGAAGTTGTTGGATCATCATCTACTGTAAATTCAGTGTACGCAGCTTCATTCTTAGGTAATGCATAGCCTTCTGGTGCTTTGGTTTCTTGAAGGCAGTATGCCCCTTGTTTCAGCCCTTCGATTGAAAATTTCCCTTCTGAATCAGAAATCAATTTCACTTCTTCCCAGTCAGAACCTGTGACTTCATCTGACCAAGCATATGGGTATTCTCCTGAAGCAAGGTTTGCTATTTTTTTCATTAATTTAACAGTTGGATCTTTTGCTCTTAAAATAGAAAATTCTGCACCGGCTAATTTTTCTTGCGTGTTCACATCTTGTTTGATGAAGTGGAAATCACCGTAGTTTTGGACATTTTCTACAGTAATCGTGTTATCCGTAGTTGTATTTTCCCGATTGACTACACCGTTTGGATTCCCAAAATCGGCTTCATCCGCGCCATGGATGATTCCGGTTGTTTGTTGCAATTTTCCGTTTTCTACTACAAATGAGGTTTCTTTTTGTGGATCGGTCAATTGATAACCATCTGGTGCTTTTGTTTCAACCAAAGTATAATTGCCGTCTAGTAACCCATTGACACTGATGGATCCTTCACTATCTGTTGTGAATGTCAATGCTGATTCGGCAGGGCCATAAAGAGCAACACCGGTGTTTTCATCAAAACCAGTCACAAATTGATTGTCTGAATTTTTGATCTGGAATTGCGCCCCTGCTAACTTATCTACCCCTGAAAAGTTCCCAGCTTTTTGGATTTTGATCTTGCTTTCTTTGATGACATTTTTAGCATATAGATGAATCGTGTCTAAAGGTTTGTCAGGGTCTGATGAATCAGGGTTGTAAAAGGGTAAGCTTAACACGATATTTGGCGACGTTTCGACACCAGGTTTTGGTGTTTCTACAAAGACGTATACAGCATCTTTCCCATCAGATTTACCTGGAAGAGTCAAGTTAGCTAATCCTTCACCAGAAGTCGTTACACTTGCAAAAGGTGTAGCGTCTGCTGGAACTGCTGTATCTTTACTTGGATAGTACGTAGCGGTGATGTCGTATACGTTGAATTCTACGCCATTCAATGGTTCGCTATTCGGAAATGTCAATTCCGTTCCGTTGTTTATTTGATTTTCTGGTGCTGAAGTGAATTTCAATTTATGCAAATTAACCGTGACATTTTCTGGTGTAGGTGATACGGCTGCAGAAACATCTGCAGTTCCTAGGCTGAGAACGAAAGGAAGCAACATAATAGTAGTTCCTAGAAGTGCCCATATTTTTGTTTTGATGTTTTTCATTTTATTTCCCTCCTATTGTTTCCTTTTTGTTGTTTTTTATAAAACCAAGCTGTTCCTGTTGAAAGGACTAGCAACAATCCTAAGATTGAAAAACTTCCAAGCATCTCTTCGTTTGTTTTTGGAAAGCTTCCTCCACTTTTTTCATTTGATGGGCCATTCGTCTGCATCTGAACTGGCGTTTTTCCGTTATTTGTCCGATTTGCTTCTGGTTCGTTGATGATTTCCAATGGTATAGGATGAAGTGGATCATAACTGCCTTCTTCAACTTCAAAGAGAATTGGTGCTGGACTCCATACATATCCTTTAGGCGGCTTGATCTCAACTAGTTCATAGCTTCCAAAAGACAAACCATGGACAGAAAATGTTCCATCTTTACCGGAAGTAAAAATCGATGCTCTCGGATCATCTTTGGCTACCCAGTGATTTATCCCATTTTCTTGCGCTAAATATTGGTTATCTCTTTTGACTAGAAATTGAGCATCTGCCAGTCTTTGTTTCGTTTACCCATCCACTTTGACAAATTGTTTGCCACCTGTTTGGATGGCAAGATGTGTTTCTACTGTTTGATTGTCAGTCGTCAAACGTACCTCGTTGTCAAATGTCGTTTTTTCACTGTTTTCTTTCAATGACATTTGGTAACGGATCGTTAATTTTTTCCCAGCAAACGAACTGAGATCTTTTCCAGAATCTGATAATACAAAACCATGTTTTGTTTTTTGTGTATGAAATGTATGAATCTTTTCTCCACCAATCAAAAGATCGATCGTTTCTGGTTTTAGCCACAACTGAGGATCAGCTGTATCTGTGATCGTATAGGTTCCTATCTCGTTGATGTTCTCAGGAATTGTGGTAGTGATGAGATAAGGTACTTTATCCCCATCTGCAAAATCTGTCTGCTTGTTCTCTACTTTTTTTGTTAATGTGAGTGCAGCAGGTATTTTTTGTTCGCTCTTGGGATACAAGTGGATGGTCGTCAATTTATGATTAGATGAATCTGTCACAGAAAGCACGACGACAAATGGTGCTGATTTTTCTTTTACTTGATCTGAAGATTTTATTTCCGCAAATCGGTAAACAACGTCACGACCTTGCTCGTCTTTGTCCGATACACGAAAAGAAGCAATGCCCTCTTCCCCGTCTACTGTTTTTGTTACACTTTCTGCCAGTATTTTTCCACTGTCACTTTTTTGTGCTAGCTTTCTTTGTGCATCTTCTACACTACTTCCTTCTGATCGCAGCTTGTAAAATTCATCCGAGACATCATATATAGCAAAAGTAACACCGTTCAACCCTTTTGCCTCCTGAAAGTTATCTGGACTAGCCATTCCGTCGTTTTGACTGATACTTGGCATCTGTTCGCTTTCGAACATTCGATTATGCAAAATAAATGTGATGGGTGATTCTCTAGCTGACACAGTCGGAGAAACAATAAAAAATCCCAGTAGGATAAAAAAGAGAACAGCAAACCTATCCACACGTACGTTTTTTGTTTTTTTCATCACTGTTCACCTGCTTTGCTCTTACGATGGATAAAATAAAAGAAGCCAGAAAAAATAAAGATCATTCCTAAAAAGACAAAGGGCAGTAGACCTATCCCGCCTGTCGAAGGAAGCAAGAGAGTCGGATTGATCGTCAACTCAGCGGTATCTGTTGCGGTAATCGAATAATTATTGTTTACAGTTCCTTCCCCTAAACTAATCGTTACTATTTGTGTTCCGATATCTGTCCGGCTGTTAGCTGTTAGTGTATAATCCAATGCTTCACCTGAGACAACACCAGTAACGTGGACATTTCCAATCGGTATCGAGTGACTTTGGGCATCATAATTAAAGGCAGCGTCATCGACAGTAATCACTGCATCAGCTTTATTGATGGTATAGGTTCCTGATGTGTTAGCTATATCAGTAAATGACATCTTGGGATTTGCTGCTTTGACCTTATCTATTCCGCTTTTCATTAACTTGATTGTATAGCTGCCAGCATTAACCATATTTTTTGCTGATTGTGCATCTACTGTGTAATCCGTATTGCTAAGTGTCACTTGCACTGGAGTAACCGAACTGGTGACACCTTCTGCTAGCTTGACATGGATTGACGGGTTTCCTGCTTTTCCATCATATGTCTTACTGCCACCGAGCTCTACCGTACCGCTGATTGGCTTGATCGTATAGATATCAGATGTCTGCACGATAGTAAATAAATAGTTTGTTTTGGCAGCTAGTTTAGCTAGTCCGCTTTCTGTCAATTGCCAAGACGTATAGGTTCCAATTTCAGTAGGCGCAGTTACTTCAACTCCCTTTTCATTCATCGCTTTGAAATCAGTTGGATTCCATGTGATTTGATCAATACTAAGATCATTGTTTAAAAGGGATGTTGATTCTGTTTTATCATTAAAGGTATATTTAACGATCGGTACAACAGAAAGACCATCATAGTACTTACTGCCATTTGCATTGATTGATACTGTGTCATTTGTCTTATAATATAGGATGACTTCAGAAATCTGTTTTCCATTTGTGTCCTTTACGATTACATTTCCATTTGTATCTAAACTAGCTGAAACACTCGTTGCTGATTGGTTCTTTGTTTCTGTCGCTGAAACAGCTGTAAAGGTATATCCGCTGATAATAGGCACATTAGTCGTCAGGTCTTGTGCAGCACTTCCGTAAGTAAGATTCATTATTTTAGAAGGAGCAATCGTCTGTCCAAAATAGTCTTGATACTTAATAGTGATTGGTGTTTGTTTGCCTGTATAGGTCACCGTATCGACGTTACTTTCTAGGGCTGTGAAAGAACCGTTTGTTTGTGCAAAAGAATAGCCCGTTACTGCTGTTGGAATAATAACCACTTTGTCCCCCACATGGATTCCAGATAGTGTAGTCCCGTATGTTCCAGTTTGTGCTATCCCGCCATTAACAGTATAAGAGAATGTTCCAGGTTGGTTTGCATTGACCTGAACCGTCGCTGCTTGATAGGTTGGAACAACTGAAATATTCCCCTTGTTATCAACGATCTGTCCATTTTTGATCGAGTACCCTGTGAATGGAATATCGTTTGCTAACTGTATACCGATTGAAAAAGTACTCATACCTCCTCCGGCAGGAAGCCCTCCCCATGTTGAGGGTGTAAAAGAATAACTTTTATCCGCATTGGGTGTAACGGAATCGATCGTATTTCCAGCGGTAGCCACCCCCATATAGATACTTTTTGGGAATGTGGTAGTAGTAGCATTTACCGTAGAGCCAATAAACAGATTATGGATATCTGGACGGTTATCAATAAAAGCGATTGCTTTGGTTACACCTTGTAGCGCGGTTTTATCCACACTCATCGTTCCGTTAACCGCAACAATGACTCCATCTTTGGCATATATCACTGTATATCCATCTGGTATGGTATGTCCGTTGAAATTCGTAGTGGCCGCAACAGCACTGAATGTCTGACTTCTACCTGTTTCTGAATAAGCTTTTTCCCCTGCTGCTTTTGCTGCTGCAATTTCTTTTTCTGTCGGATCAATCAGCTGAGTCGAGGATGTGGTTGAGGTTGTCTCGTTGTTGCTAGACTGATTGGTACTTTCTGTTGACTGTATTTCAGAATGGGGTGGACTATTTGTCTCCTCTGTCGTTTGGTTAGCAAAACTTGACGTTTCTGTATAAACGGTTACATTCCTATTGGATAAACTTCCTAAGAAAGTAAGAATCACGATTATCGAAACTGCAATGGAACGCAAGTGTTTTCTTCGAGATACAGCTTTTAGTCTAGAATCAAAATGTTTTTGACATATACGTTGGATTTTATTTTGAGTTTTCTTGATCATTTTCATCCCTCCTCTCAATAAAAAAACGTTATCAAATAAGCACGTGCACGTTATTCAAAATCTAATTTTTACTATTTTATTGATACATGGAAAGTTTGGATCATTTCTATTCTCTTTTTATTCTAAGATTATTCTATTCCTCACGCTTAATAGAAAAGATTTATTTTTAAATAAAAAATACTCTTTTTTTACGATTATTAAAAAAAAAGATAAAACTTGATGAATTGAAGTATTGCTTAATTTTGGAAGCTAGGGGGGGAAGAATAAAAGCATATATATTGTTTCAAGAACAAAATCTTGTTATCTTTTTAAAGGACATTTGTCCAAAATCTAATTTTAGGAGGTACGTTTTGACATTTATTCGTACAAATAAAAGAGAATTATCTTTATTCATTCTTTATTTTTTATTCATAGGATTTCAATTAGGGATCCTTCCATTAGCCTTATTATCTATGGTAACGAACAGTGATTTAATACATTCAGAGTTTGTTGTGTTCGCGGTTAACTTATGTATTCCTTCTATTATTGGAATCATTTTGTTTCGTAAAGAGATCATAGAAAGTTTTTCTTATTTCAAAGAAAAAACTTGGCTGAGAATTGCTAGTATATTTTTTTTGGTAGGCTTGATCTTTTTAGTAGATGTCTTCATGCAACACATTTTAGGTCCTACTAACCAATCAGCCAATTAGGAATATTTATCGCAATTAGGAAAACAAACGCCGCTATTTTTGACTTTGATTGTTTTTGCTTTCTTTGGCCCGATTTTAGAAGAACTTATTTTTCGTCATCTTTTAATTAATTGGCTTTCTCAATCTATTGGTTTAATTTTGTCTTCTTTGATTTCTATTTTTCTATTTACATTTATTCATGTAACGCATCCAATTGATTTTTTCATGTACGCTCCTGGAACGATTTTACTGACGATTGCTTATTTAACTGCGAATCGCTCATTAGCTTTTATCATGGCTATCCATATTTTGAATAACGTTCTTGGTTTTGTATTATAGATACAGATGACAAAAAAAATTCAAGTATGCGACATTGGTTCTACGCCGCATACTTGAATTTTTTTCAATTAGTATACATCAAAACTTCTAATTTTCATTTCCCATCAACTGATACGCTCGACCATCCGAACTTCTTTTGAAAAAACCGAATGTGATTAGGTAACGCCTTTGTTCGACATAATCAGCACTAGAAAATACGTCCATCAATATCGAATTGACTTCTGTTTCTGTATAGATTACTCCATGTTCGAATCGTTTCAAGACTTCTTTCAGCAGGATGTATTTCTTTTTTGTTGCGCTTGGTACTTGTTTTACTTTTCCATCCTTCATAAATGTCTCCAAAACTTTCATTTTCTCTTGCTCCGTATAAGTATAAATCATCTTCTTTCTCCTTTTGATTCTAAGAATACTCCATTTATGTTAGAATATTCTGTATTTTTTGTTAAAGCGGTTACTCTCAAGAAAGATATTATCACATGGCTCTTTTTTTTACTAATATTTGTCGGAAGACTCATCCTAATAAGTTATTCGCCCAGTCGAGTAATAAAAAAATACTGAATCAAGAATATTGCGTACATGATAAGAACAAAAAAAGAACCCTTGAATACCAAGGGTTCTTTCTCAGTCTGATAACGATGATTAACGACGGATTTCTTTGATACGAGCAGCTTTTCCGTGTAATGCACGTAGGTAGTACAATTTTGCACGACGTACTTTACCGTAGCGAACTACTTCGATTTTTGCAACACGTGGTGTGTGCAATGGGAATGTACGCTCAACGCCCACTCCGTTAGAAACTTTACGTACTGTATAAGTTTCGCTGATTCCAGCACCGCGGCGTTTGATAACAACACCTTCAAATAACTGGATACGTTCACGAGTACCTTCGACAACTTTTGCGTGAACACGCACAGTGTCACCAGGGCGGAACGCTGGGATGTCAGAACGTAATTGGTCTTTTGTTAATTCTTCGATTAATGGATTCATGGTTTTCTTCTCCTTATTCCAAATATTCTTATGAGCTTCTCTCACAGCGGAATATCGTAATAGTTAAGTGCTTGTGCACTCACCATAAAATACTAACATACTATCAATCTACTGTAAAGAAGATTTTAGAAAAAGTTACTTGGCTACATCTGCTGTTTTTTCTTGCTCTTCTTTCTTGATTTCTTCTAAAAATTTCGTCATTTGAGGCGTCCATTCAAGTGTTTCCAAGAGATCAGGTCGGCGTTGATAGGTTCTTCTTAGCGACTCTTTTAATTGCCATTCTTCAATCAATTTATGATTTCCATTTGTCAATACTTCTGGTACTTTCATCCCTTTATATTCTGCTGGACGAGTATATTGGGGATGTTCTAATAGACCAGTTGAATAAGAATCGGTTTGGGCAGAAGTCTGATTGCCTAACACATCTGGCAACAGCCGAACTGTTGCATCGATCATGACCATCGCACCTAATTCTCCCCCAGTAAGGACATAATCCCCTAAAGAAACTTCATCTGTCACTAATGTGCGGATACGTTCATCATACCCCTCGTAGTGACCACAAATGAATACCAGGTGTTCTTCTTGTGAAAATTCTTCTGCCATTTTCTGATCGAATCGTTTACCAGCTGGATCAAGAAGGATGACTCGTTTCTTGACATCAGGTGCAGCTTGTTCAATTGCTTGGATATTATCATAGATTGGCTGGACTTTAAGCAACATACCTGCTCCTCCGCCATATGGATAGTCGTCTACTGTCTGATGTTTATTATCTGAATAGTCGCGGAAGTTAGAGATATTGATGTCTAATAAACCTTTATCTACAGCCTTGCCGATGATGGATTCACCCATAGGACCTTCAAACATTCGTGGAAATAAAGTCAATACATCAATCTTCATCGTCAATCAGTCCTTCTGGGATTTCTACACGGATCACTCCAGCTTCTAAATCAACTTCTTTGACGACAGAAGCGATATATGGAAGCAAGATATCAGCCTTTTTCGGACGTTGAACGACCCAAACATCATTAGCGCCTGGTGACAAGATTTCTTTTACTTTACCTAGTTCCGTTCCATCTTCTTCCACCACACGCAGACCGATGATCTCGTGGTAATAGAATTCATTTTCATCTAGATCTACAGAGTTGTCTTTTGACACTTTCAATATGCCATCCCGATATTTTTCCACATCGTTGATGGAAAGATGACCTTCAAAACTCAATAAGTCAAAATTTTTATGTTTACGATGACTTTTGACCGTTAATTCAATAGGTGCTTTTCCATCTTGGAATAATGTCAGCACCGTCCCTTTTTTGTAACGTTCCTCTGGGAAATCCGTTGTTGAGATCACACGGACTTCACCTTTGATACCTTGTGTGTTTACGATTTTTCCTACATTCAAGTATTCAGTCAACTTATATCCCCATTTCTTTTTTGTCTGTTTTATTTTAGCATGTGCGGAGAGGCAATTCTAGTTTTCTTTTAGGGTATTAAGCCAAATTTATTGCAAAAATGTGGCGTACTGTTTTTGATGACTTCTTATTTCTTGAAGCTCAGCACTTCTGTCATGGCTTCTTCATAGAAACTGCCATCTTCAATGCAGCCATAGGGTCTTGACGAGTGATCGTATAGACATTTTTCGGTTCTTGCCAACTTACTTCTACGGCTCGATTCGTCGTATCTCCCATATCAATAGTTATCTTACCAAATTGTTCAGGTGCTGGCAGCCTGTTTTCTTCCAAATAGGCTACGATTTCTTTAGCTAACGGCAAGGGTTCTTGACCATCAATATTATTCCCACGGATCCGAATACGCCAATTTCCTTCTTGCCATTCAAGGTAGCTTGAACCTGCTGCTCCTTGCTGATACCCCGTGATTTGATGACCTAAATCCATTTTCTGCCCATTTGTATCGATCTCAAATGGCTGCAAGACTTGTATCGTTTCTTGACTAGAAGCAAATCCATATTGATAGAGATAAGTTGCAATAGGCGTTTCTTGATTCAATTCGTCAGCATTCAACCTGAGGGGACGATCTGATCCGTAATATAAAATAGAATAACCTTGCTTTGTTTGTGCCGCTGCGACATTGAGATAGCCAGAAGAAATCGGTACATCTAAAGGCATGGGCACGTTTGGTTGTTGTTCTTTCAATTGGTTTAAAGCAGTCTTTTCCTCATTACTTGAGGTAGCCCTTGTTTGTTCAGTAGATGAAGCCATTTTAGTACTACTTTTTTCTGTACTTGCAACAGTTTCAGATGTACTGCTTGATGGTTGCGTATTGTCTGATCTTTCAGTAATCAAACTGCAGGCGCTTAACAATAAGACAAACGGAATAAATAACATAGTATTTCTCATTATCTGCTCACTCCCTCCTATTATAAGGATACGCTTTCTTGCTTCTTTTGCCAAATAATCATTTCTTCAATTAATAAAAAAACAAAAAAGCTGTACTCGGAAATTCGAGTACAGCACGTTTATTTACTTTTCCTTATCATCGATGATATTCAAACGCACTTTTTTTGGTGCATTGATCCGAACACCGTAAACGATTGTGCGGATTGCTTTGGCAACACGCCCTTGTTTTCCGATGATACGGCCAATATCTTCAGGTGCCACTGTTAGGTTGTACTCGTAAAAATCTTTCGACTCTACGACATCTAACTTGACTTGATCAGGATAAGTGACTAGCGGACGAACGATTGTTAAGACTAAGTCGCTTAAATCTTTCATATCCGGTCACCTTATTTCTTTGAGAATTTAGCTTCGTGGTGTTTTTGCATAACGCCTTCTTTTGAAAGGATGTTACGTACAGTGTCAGAAGGTTGTGCACCTTTTGATAACCAGTCAAGAACTAAGTCTTCTTTTAAAACTACTTCTGCAGGGTCTTTCAAAGGATTGTAAGTACCTACAGTTTCGATGAAACGTCCATCACGAGGAGAACGTGAATCAGCTACGGCGATACGGTAAAAAGGACTCTTTTTAGAACCCATACGTTTTAAACGGATTTTAACTGCCATTATTTATTTCCACCTCCATTGTTTTATTCACAAGATGTAGTGTAACAGTTTTTTTTTACCCTGTAAAGCTTTTTTTCTTTACAGCTTGATTAAATTCGATTTTTTTTAGGAAATAGCAGATTTTAGACTTCTTTTTTGTTAAAAACAAGCCACCCAGCTACGATGGATATGACGATAGAACAACACGTCACTGCTAATGACTGAGTATAATCTGCAAGGTGGATTTCTTTCGCAAGAAAATTTGAGGAAGAAATCAAATAAGTCGGTACATATTCTGCTACTTTAGAGAACAACCCAGCACCATAACTCAGAATGACCGTTCCCCCACTAGCCAACAGAACCGCATAATTGGAAGAAAGAAAAGCTGAATAAAATAAAATCAATGAATAAAGCCAACAACCAAAAAAATAATAAGTAAAACTGATAAATAAAGGATGGGTGATAATCGACTGGTCCCAATAATAAATCGTGTATGCTAGCGTAATACTATAACAGCACCAATAGCTGACACTCCAAAATAGTATACCCATGATCCATTTCGACAGAAATATCTTCCAGCGCTTCATCCCTTTTGTCAGCAAGTTGATGATTGTTCCGTTTTGGTATTCGCTTGTCAATATCCCACTGAATAAAAGAAGGAAAAAAATCAGCAACATCGGAATATTTTTATAAAATTGTGTCCATGAAGTCGTTGCATCAACTGTGATTTTCTGAACAGAAATCCCTGACTCTGCCAGAGTTGTTGACATAGTTTGCACTAAATAAGGAGTCAATTTAGCTAGCAATGGATTCATTATACCGAAAATCACTGTGAGCGCACTTAGCGTGATGATTTTTCCAGTACGCCAGTTTTCCATTAGCTCCTTTTTGGCGAAGGCAATGAGTTGTCTCATGATTGAACGACCTCCAAAAAGAGTTTTTCTAGCGTAGGTTCTTCCATCTGGACTGATTGGACTGGCAATTGATATTTGGCTAGCAAATCCATAGCAAAAAGCATTTCTTCTTTACTTTTTTGTGGATAAGCTATACGCAGTTCACTTCGGATCATCCCTCCAGGTAAAAGCTCTTCAAATTGTTCGCGCTCTTTTTTTGAAAAAAATACGATCTCAAATCCACTAGCATTTGTTTGCTTTTTCAATTCGTCCACTGATCCAGACAACACGATTTTTCCATTATCCAAAAAAGCAACTTTGTCACAGATACGCACCACATCAGATAAAATATGAGTTGAAAATAAAATCGTCGTTTGCTCTTTCACAGATGATAAGATATCTAATATTTCTTTTCGACCCACAGGATCAAGAGCAGAAGTTGGTTCATCGCAAATGAGTAACTTGGGCTCGTTCAACAATGCTTGAGCAATCCCTAAACGTTGTCGCATCCCTCTGGAAAATTTTTTGATCCGCTTCTTTTCATTCGACAGACCGACAAGTGACAACAGTTCACTGATTTTTTCCTTTATCCGCTGTTTAGGCATTCCTGTGAGTTCGCCGCAAAAGATCAAATACTCAGAAGCGGTCATATAATCATAAAAAACCGGTACATCAGCTAAATAGCCGATTTCTTGATTGGTCGTTGTTTGTCCGTACTCTACTTCTTTTCCGTTCACTCGGATCGTTCCGCTGTCTTTTTTGATAAGACCTAAGATCAGTTTCATAGTTGTCGTTTTTCCAGCACCGTTTTTACCGATGAAACCAAAAATCGTCTGTTCTTCTACAGAAAAAGATAAATCATCCAGCAATTTGTTTGTACCAAAAGACTTTGAGACTTTTTCAAGTGTCAAGATAGCCACTACGCATCCTCCTTGCCAAAAATCAAATAAAGGACAGGACCGATGAACTGCATACCAACAATAACAATAATCACCCATATCATTCGAGTTCCATGTTTATATGCAGAATGTGTAAAGATATGATGAAGTACATAAATAAGTAATCCAAACTGTACAATGATTAAAGGAATTAAAAACGGAAGAAATTCTTTGATGCCCATATTACTCGCCTGCCAATCGTTTTTTTAGTTTTTCAATTTTTGATCTTTCAATTTGTTGAAAAATCGGATTTTCTAATGCACTCAATGCCCCTTCCCTGATGATTTTCGTGTCTCTTATTTGCTGTACCCCAAGATCTGCTCCTTCAAATATCTCAGTTATCTCATCAAAATACCTATCACCATGAAGGATCCTGCCTTCCTCGCTTAAAAGTATAAGTGTCAAATCCACAAACTGTTTTAAGCACTTTATTACTTGTTCTTCTTTTTCATGTTTCGCATAAGCACAGGCTGCAGCATAAGAAAATTGAGCACAACTGTTGGGATGGACCGCCGTCAGGTTGAATGCTTGGATCACAGCATCTATTCTATTGACAGTTTCTTCTATAACCGGTAATTGAATGATTTGGATCAATAGATAATGAGTGGCTGAAGATACGAGATTGATTAAATGAGAAAACATGCTGAATTGAGTATAGCTTACCGCTTTTTTTGTTTGACCAGCGGCTCGGTACGCTTGGATAAGTAAGGTGTCGCTTTGCTGGGCAAAACGATAAGGATCCGCTTTTTCTTCGATTTCAGATAAAGCTTCTTCTGGTTTGCCTAACTGGAGCATGACCGCTACTTTTAACAAAGAAGCATTATTGCATAGAGATAATTCTGCTGATTCTTCTACGATTTTCGTACATAACGCTTCTGCTTCAGACAGAATTGCTTGTTGTTCCTCCAGATCCTTTGTTAGCATAAAATGATTCAACCACAAAACGGCTACTTGTAAAAGAAAAGGATAACATGAGTAATATTGTTTGACCGCTTTTCTACAGTCCTCCATCACATATTCAAAGGGCTCTTCAGAAAAAGCGGTGGTCCACTGCTGATAAAAGTGTCTGATTTGCTCTTTCGTCAATTGAGGATGATAGCCGAGCAGTTCATCAACAGACACATCAAAAAAACTGGCTAATTTAGGCAATATGAGTACATCAGGCATACTTTGGCCTGTCTCCCATTTGGAAACAGAAGCTTTTGTCACACCTATGAATTCAGCTATAATTTCTTGGGTCACGCCTTTTTTCTTTCGTAAATTTGCTACATTTTTCGATAATGATAATTCTTCCATCTTATCCCTCCTTTTTCTTCATTATATAGACTTTCCAAGAGGGTTGGCAATGGAGACTAACGATACTTCGCGATCATTTGTCAACTGAAACGAAACTTTTGCCAGTAAGTGTTTTTATTTGCTCCAGTTACTTATTTTTTGTAAGATTATTATAGATAGTTTGAAGGAGGAAAAATCGTATGACAAAAAAAATTGGATTTTTTATTGGTAGTTTAAGAAAAGATTCTTACAACAAAAAAGTAGCAGAAGCTTTTGCGAAATTGCTTCCTGAAGGGTACGAAAGTGTATTTGTAAAATTCGATGATCTGCCATTTTACAATGAGGATCTTGAAACCCCAGAAAAAGCGCCTGCTGAATGGACTCGTTTTCGTGAGGAAGTGAGTGGATTAGACGGTGTCGTTTTCGTTACTCCTGAATACAACCGCTCTGTGCCAGCAGTATTGAAAAATGCTTTAGATGTAGGCTCAAGACCTTATGGACACAGTGTTTGGGATCATAAACCAGGTTTAGTCGTTACTGCATCACCAGGTGGGATCGGCGGTTTTGGCGCAAACCACCATCTACGCCAATCACTTGTCTTTTTGAATGTGCCTACCTTGCAACAACCGGAAGCATATATCGGAAACGTTACGAATCTAATTGATGAAAACGGCAATATCGTTGAAGGAACATTAAGTTTCTTCCAAACGATTTTAGATGCATATCTAGATTTTTCTAACAAATTAGCAGAATAAAATTAGAATAGTAATAAAAAGGCAACTATGTACAGGACACTTCTGCATATAGTTGTCTTTTTTGTTTTTTTTGTTTCTACTTTCGTATATAATGCAATTCGATAAATTCACCGAATCGTGTCGTATCTAGCAATTCAAAACGTGCTTCATAGGTTCCTTTTTGGAATAAAGGGATTCCGTCCCCTAATAATACAGGGGCAATCTGGATATACCATTCATCAATCATTTGATGTTCTACTAACGGTTTGATCAATCGACCTCCACCCACAATCCAGATATCTTTTCCTTCTGTCATTTGTAGATTTTTTAGAAAAGCAATAGGCTCTTCGTGTACGACCTCAGCATCTGGCAATTGTAATTGTGCATTGGTTGAAAAAACGAAATTCTTTTTCTCTGGATAAATTGCTTCGGTTTCCAAATATTTTTTTGCTTCCTGATAAGTTTTCCTGCCCATGATGGTCGTATCGATTGTTTCATAAAAAGCTTCATAAGTGGTTTGCTCACCTGTCGGAGTGTCAAAAAGCCATTGAAGATCATCCGTTTTCGTTGCCAAATAACCATCTAAACTTACAGCGCCATAAAATATGATTTTTCGCATGCTTTATTCGTCCTTTCTTTATTTTTTTCCGATACGTACGACCTCTTCTTTGCGGAAACAACTGTCAAGGTGATCATTGATGATCCCGACTGCTTCTAAAAAAGCATAGATTGTTGTACTTCCGATAAACTTAAATCCTCTTTTCTTTAGATCCTTTGCTAATTCATCTGAAAGAGGACTTGTTGTCGGGACTTCTTCTTGTGAATGATAAGAAGAATCAACGATTTTTCCATTAGAAAACGACCAAAGATACTCAGAAAAACTGCCGAATTCTTCTTGAATCTTCAAGACTGCTTTAGCGTTTTGGACAGCAGCTTCGATTTTTCTGCGGTTCCGAATAATTCCTTTGTTTTCCATTAGTTCGCTCATTTTTGTTTCTCCATAATTTGCGACTTTTTGGATATCGAATTGATCATATGCTTTATCGAATGCTTCACTTTTATTTAAAATCGTCTGCCAACTCAATCCTGCCTGATTGATGTCGAGCATCAATTTTCGGAACAGCTTTTGGTCATCATATTCAGGAACACCCCAGACAGTATCATGATATTGCTGCATATTTTCTGTCTGTTCACTCCACGGACATCTCATTTGTGCCACCTCTTTGTTTAGAGTAATTGTATCAGTAAAGAATAAAAATTGCTGATAGAAAAGCTCCGGCAATAGACATTTTCAGTCTGTACCGAAGCTGTTTTTTTTATCTTATTTCCGTTTTTTCTTTTTCTTCTTATTTTTCTTGATCATTCGATTCATCGCCATTTTGCCTAGTTTCCCTTTGACGCCTGATCCAAACATTTGGTCCATACCTGGGATGTTCATATCCCCTTTGGACATTTGTTGCATCATTTTTCTTGATTCCTTGAATTGCTTGATCATTCGGTTTACTTCAACCACACTGTTTCCAGAACCAGCAGCAATTCGGCGACGACGGCTTGGATTCAACAGATCAGGATTTGCTCTTTCTGCTGGTGTCATAGAATAAACCATCGCTTTTTTGCGTTCAACATCTTTTGGATCTACCTTGACGTTTTCGATTCCAGGGACTTGATTCATTCCTGGGATCATTTTGATTAGATCTTCCAGTGGGCCCATCCCCATCACTTGATCGAGTTGTTCAATAAAGTCATTGAAATCAAATGAGTTTTCCCGCATCTTCTGTGCAAGTTCTTCCGCTTTTTTCTCATCATAGTCTTGCTGCGCTTTTTCAATCAGTGTCAGCATGTCCCCCATACCAAGGATACGGCTAGCCATACGATCTGGGTGGAATACTTCTAAGTCAGTCAATTTTTCACCAGAACCGATGAATTTGATTGGTGCGCCTGTCACTGAGCGGATCGATAATGCTGCCCCGCCTCGAGTATCCCCATCAAGTTTAGTGATGACTACTCCAGTAATCCCTAATTGCTGATTGAAGCTGTCAGCTACATTGACGGCATCTTGACCAGTCATGGCATCGACAACCAGCAAGATCTCATTTGGTTGAGTTAGTTCTTTGATTTGTTTCAACTCATCCATCAATGTTTCATCGATGTGTAGACGTCCTGCCGTATCGATCAATACATAGTCGTTTTTCTTTTCTCTTGCTAGCTCCATCCCTTGACGAACGATTTCTACTGGGCTGACTTCTGTTCCCATATCAAATACAGGAACATCTAGCTGTTGACCTAATACTTTCAATTGGTCGATCGCTGCTGGCCGATATACGTCCCCTGCGATTAGGAGCGGACGAGCATTTTCATTTTTCTTTAAATAATTCGCTAATTTACCGGTAAAAGTTGTTTTACCTGCCCCTTGTAGACCAGCCATCATGATAACAGTTGGTATTTTTGGTGATTTATTTAACTCTGCTGTTTCAGAACCAAGTGTGATTGTTAATTCTTCATCAACGATTTTTACGATTTGTTGTGCTGGTGATAAACTTTCCAGCACTTCTGCCCCTACCGCACGTTCGCGTACGCGTTTAGTAAAGTCTTTGACTACTTGCAAGTTAACATCGGCTTCTAGTAAGGCAAGGCGGATTTCCCGCATCATTTCTTTTACGTCAGCTTCTGATACTTTTCCTTTTTTTCTTAGTTTTCCCATCGCCTGCTGGAGACGTTCAGTTAAGCTTTCAAATGCCATATTTTCTTCATTCCTTTTATTTATTCTTCGATTGCTTGAATTTGCTGTACATATTCAAGCAGTTTTTTATCTTCCGGATACTTATCAGTAATATATGCGGTCATCTTTTCCAATATCTGTTCTCGGACAATATAATCAGAGAAGAGATGGAGTTTTTTTTCATAATCCTCCAAGATCTTGCTTGTCCGCTTGATATTATCATATACTGCTTGACGACTTACTTCGTATTCTTCCGCGATCTCGCCTAATGAAAAATCATCTGCATAATATAACTCCATGTAGTTCATTTGTTTTTCTGTCAATAAGGTCGAATAAAATTCAAAGAGCGCGTTCATTCGATTGGTCTTTTCGATTTCCATTCTGCTCACCTCTAGTTTTCAGCCATTCTTCATCAGAGAGCACAGTCATTTTTTGCTGAATAAAATAAGCAGTGGCCACTCCGGCGCCATTTTTTGTTATTCCGGAAAAGCTTCCATCATAAATCGAATGGGTCCCGCATGAAGGGCTTTTTTCCTTCACGATGACTAGATCAATGTGCTTTTCCTGCAATTTTTGATAGGCTTTGATCGCGCCGTTTTTGTACGCTTCCGTTACATCTTCGCCGCTTGTCGTCCATACTTTTGCTTGATCTTTCCACACATCGAACCCATTTCCACCAATGATTTCAGCAGGATCTCTAGGAATTGACAATCCGCCGATTACTTCTGGACAGACCATGACGGCTTCGCCAGTTTCAACTAGTTCCATCAATTCTGGTACTTCTTTTTTCTGTCCATCATAGCGACAGGCCAGACCGCCTAAACATGCACTGATTCCAATCATTGACTGCTCTTCCTTTCTATTCAGCAAAGTGCCTTCCTATTATACCATTTATTTCTTCTGTAAAATAGCCCCTTGTACTGATTCTATGCTAAAATATAAACAGAATGAAACCTATTTAAAGGAGATTTGAATGAAAAAAATACTAATTGTTGATGATGAACCTTCTATTGTGACGCTCTTGACGTTCAATTTGGAAAAAGAAGGCTATAAGGTAACCAGTGCCGCAGATGGAGGCGAAGGATTAGAATTAGCATTAGAACAATCATTTGATTTCATCATTTTAGATGTGATGCTTCCAACGATGGATGGCATGGAGATCACTCAGCGGCTGCGTCAAGAAAAAAATGAAACACCGATTTTGATGCTGACGGCTAAAGATGATCAGGTGGATCGAATCATTGGTCTGGAGATAGGTGCTGATGACTATTTGACCAAACCATTTAGTCCACGTGAAGTATTAGCCCGTATGAAAGCCATATTCAGACGGATCGAACCTCGTAAGCAATCAAAAGATGAAGCTGAGCCTGAATATCTATCGATTGGACAAATCACTGCTGATTTGACCAATTATCAAGTCACCGTAGACGATCATCTGATTGAACTCACACCGAAAGAATTTGAATTACTCGTTTATTTCATGAAACGAAAAGACCGTGTGATCGATCGCGACACATTGCTAGACCGCATTTGGAATTTTGACTTCGCAGGACAAAGCCGTATCGTAGATGTACACGTTAGTCATTTGCGAGAAAAAATCGAGCGAGATCCAAAACATCCAAAGTACTTGGTGACTGTTAGAGGATTTGGCTATAAGTTTCAGGAACCAAAACGATGAAATGGAAAAAAATTTATGAGCGTCTCTTCTTTCTTATTCTTTTAATTAGTTTGTTTTTTGGTGGTTGGCAATTGATCTCCCATTATTTCCAACAACAGATCGTCGAACAGCAAGAAAGCTACCTGACAAAAAAAGCACAACTACTGATCCGGCAATTAGATGTCGAAAACCTCCAAGCAGCGCAAAACAAAACTGCTTTGGAAGAATTCGTCCATCAGTCGAACGAACGGATCACTTTAATGGATGCTACTGGAAAAATCTTATTTGACACAAACAATGAAACATTGAATGAACGGCGAAGTTCTCGTCCAGAAATAAAAGCTGTATTGAATGGTGGGAACCTAGGTAGCGCTTTGCGCAAAAGTACTACTTTGAATGAGGATCTTTTATACGTCGCATTACCAGTCAAAAAAGGAGGCCAGTTAGAAGCCATTTTACGTATCGCAGAACCGACAAGCGGATTTTTACCGAGAACGGAGAGCTTTCGCCGTTGGGTCTTTTTCTTCTTTCTGTCTTTCTTCCTTGTTCTTGCAGGAATGATTTATTACCTGATCTACCAAAAAAATCAGCCTTTGAAAACTGTCCTGCCTGTTCTTAGAAAAATGGTACAAAATCCAAACCAAGCAGAAGTAATCATGCAGACACCTGACCAATGGGAGGAATTGTATCAAACAATCAATGAGCTGAGCGAACAAATGAGTAAGATGTATCGAGCGTATACTACAACAGAAGAACAATTGTACACATTATTAAATGAACTGATGATAGGCGTATTCCTGATTGATGATGCTGATTCTCGTTTACTACTGCTTAATCCAAAGATGCAGTTGCATTTAAACGTGACAAGCTATGAACCTGAACAACGATACACAGAAGTCATCCAAGAGCCAAAACTCATTCAGCTGATTCACCAAGTGACTCCTGAGCATCCGCTGATCCATCAGGAGATCACCATCGCTGAAGGACGACAGACATTAGACTTGAGTTTGCGCTACTTTACTAATTCAGAAGGTACCGGACAGATTCTAGGGGTGGCGTATGACTTAACGAAAGTGCGACGTTTAGAAAAGCTACAAAAGGATTTCGTGGGCAACGTCTCCCACGAATTAAAAACTCCTGTGACTTCACTGATTGGTTTTACCGAGACTTTACTGGATGGTGCAAAAGATGACCCACAAACTCTGACTTCTTTTCTTGAGATCATGCAAAAAGATGCGATTCGGTTAGATAAATTGATTCGGGAAATCATCCAGCTGTCAAAAGACGGTGAAAATTCTTACGAGATCCAGACGATTTATACAGAACCTTATTTCCAGCAAATCGTTCAAAATTATCAGCCAATCATCGAAAAGAAACGGTTGACGATTCGATTGATTGGAAAGAACGAACCATTTACTACTAAAACAGATATCCTTTATCCAATCCTCAAAAATCTGATTGAAAATGCTGTCCAATACTCAAAAAACGACAGCGAGATCATTATCCGTTACCAGGCAACAGATGAATTATCGTTTTCTGTCCAAGATTTTGGTATAGGTATCGACATTGAGGATCAGGAACGGATCTTTGAGCGTTTTTACCGCGTAGACAAGGCACGAAGCCGACATTCAGGCGGGACCGGACTAGGGTTAGCGATTGTAAAAGACTACGTGCAACTCCTTCATGGTACAATTACTGTAGACAGTCATCTTGGAACAGGTTCGACTTTCACCGTTACCATTCAGAAAAGCAATTAAATAAGGCCTGCTTGCAGCAATGTTTAGATGTCTAACGATCATCTACTACGCTGAAAAGCAGGCTTTTTATTAGCTAAAAACGCTGAGCCACATGTTATAGATCTTTGTCATGATGTGTAGCTGTCTTTTCTGACATCTTTACAATCAGCTCCTGGTTCATTTTCTGATAAGCATCTATAGCATAATCAGCAAAACTTTGTGTTTTTTGATTCAAATAATCCGTTAATTTTTCGGGATGATTTACTATTAATTCTCTTGCTTGTTGGTCTGTACTTGCTAACTCTTTCGATAGATGGTCTCGAATTTTTTGGCGAGTTGGTAAAGTAATATTTTTCTTAAAATCACTATAGTATGGCTTCGTCAAGATGTTCGTCAACCGATATGTCCAGTAAGCGGAAATATCATCTGGCATATCTGTTCCTTTTTGATAAGCTTCGGGTGTCTCGCTTATATTGCTATAAAATGGTATATAATTGCTTGTATCAGGAATCCCCAACGCTAACCAATGGATACCACTGATTTCTTCTGGTACATTGTTTCTTATCTGTAGAATATGAGATTCCATCGTATTCGGCACAGAGATTGGACGATACTTATCTGGCTTTGTCCCTTCGATGGTATCATATTCAGTACCATTAAAGTGTAATGTCATGATATAAGCTGTTTCTGCAATTGAAATAGGTTTATCTGGTTTGACAAACATCTCAAATGAACGATCTGTTATTTTTTGTTTCTTTGAAGGTGTCAGTTTTCTCTGTGCATCCCATATCCTAGGAAGATTGTATTTTTCATCCTTTGACTTATCTGCAAATATGTCTCTTAAAGAAATATCCCGTTTCGTATTTATCAGTTGATTCTTTTCTAAAAAAGATTCTAAATCTGCTGAACAAAGATAAGAATCTTTGTCCTTCAAATCAAATGAATCAATTGACAACATATTAGGAATAACTGCATAACAGTCATCTGGAACTTTGACAGCTGCCCACTGATGACCACTAAGTATCTCCATATACCAGATTTCATTTTTATCAGAGAAAATCACACCATTTGTCTCCGCAGCTCCTTGCTTAGCAACGATTTTTCCTAATCGTTCTACCCCTGCTCTTGCTGAATCAATATAAGGAAGGGTCACGGTCAACATAGAGTCTTCTGCGATACCATGCGCGGTATATGGATCTTTTTTCAATATCTCTTCCTTTGTCGTAGCTGATTCAGTAGCGCTCATTGCAACGTTCTTGCTATTGATACCATCTTCTTCAAATAATCCTTCTGACGTATCCCATTCTGGGGTCGCTGTGTACTTCAGCTGTTCTTTCGGAAGATCAAGGGTAAATCCATTCCCTTTTGATACAAAATGTGAAGGATTCGTATTTTCTTTTCTGACAACAAAGTGTTTTGACCAAGCCGTGTTCAGATCTTCATTTCTAGCAATCATCGTTGATCCATCTACTGAAGCATTTTTTCCTACTAAAACCGTCGTACAAGCATCAATAGAAACTGATAAGAAAATCCCATACAGTACACCTAAAAATAAACTAAATTGAAGCAATCTTCTATTTTTCATTTGAAGCATCCCTCCCACTTTTGTAAAAACGATTTCAAAAATGATTATAGGACACCTGAAGTAAAGATTTAATTGGTTTTCTATAAGTTCTAGATAAAAATTTGCTTTGTTTTTTATACAGAAAGAAGCTTAGAAAATACAATTTTTTAGTTAATGTATTTTTAAGCTTCTTTTATCTTATTAGTCATTTATTTCTTTTGAATACTCGAAGGAACCGAGGCAATTTATTTATTATCTCCGGCTCTTTTTCATTTTTACGTTCAAACAAATATTCTACCAATGTAGTCAAATGCCTAAAAATCGAATCTGCCGAGAAAAATAAAATACTCAACAACAAAAGCGATACAGCTGAGATACCGGTGATTGAAAACAGTTTATGCAAAAAAACGACCGAAAAAAAGATACCGCTAGCACAGAAAAGAATGATCTGACTTCTGAATTTATTCAGCGGTGAACAGATTTTATAGAGAACAAGAAATCCTACTGCAATCAAAAGCATAGTAGATGCTGTAGAAACATCTGTTTTATTTAGATCCAAAGTCACCCCGCAGATCACCAACGCACCGACTACGATCATATCTGTCAGTCCACCTGGCACAGCCTTTTCCATCACATTCATGATGAACTTCCCTCTGATTCGCTTTTTGTTTTCTTCTAGAGCAAGCAAGAAAGATGGAAGTCCAATCGTAAACAAACTAATCAATGTGATCTGTGATGGTTCTAAAGGATAGGTCAAAGCAAAGATGACTGAAAACAGCGAAAGCAAAAAGGAGAAAATATTCTTCACTAAAAACAAGCTGGCTGATCGCTCAATATTGTTCACGACGCGCCGTCCTTCTGCAACAACTTCCGGCATGCGTGAAAAGTCAGAATCAAGCAAGACCACTTGTGAGGCCTGCATGGCGGCTTCATTGCCAGAAGCCATCGCTATACTGCAGTCTGCTTCTTTCATGGCTAGAATGTCATTCACGCCATCACCTGTCATAGCTACTGTATTGTTACGCTTTAGCAATTGAACGAAGATTTTCTTTTGTTCTGGCTTGACGCGTCCAAAAACTGTATATTTTTCGACAGCTGCTTCATATTCTTCTTCTGATAATTTAGACGCATCAACGTACTGATCAGCATGTGAAATCCCTGCTTGGACAGCTACATTAGATACGGTGAGCGGATTATCTCCAGAAATCACTTTGATGGCTACTTGCTGTTTTTTGAAGTAATTGAATGTGGCTTTTGCTTCTTTTCTGATAGGATTAGCGATCAGGATATACCCTAATGGTGTGACTGCCTCCGTTAATACTGGTTCTTCAAGAATCCCATCGTACACACCAAAGACCAACACGCGATAGCCTTTTTCAGCGAAAGAAACAAACTCTTCCGCATATTCCGGCAACTGATCTCGCAAAACCATTTCGGGTGCTCCTAAAACATATACCTTGTCTCCCAACGCTACACTGCTGAATTTTTGGACAGAAGAAAAAGGAATGACTTGGTGATAGGATTGATCAGTGGTTTTTGTAAAGTATTCTTTGACGGCTTCCATTGTTGCATTGTCTCCTGCCATCGCTTTTGCATAGTCAGCAATGCGCTCTTCCAGTTGATCTGATTGGCTGATTATTTTTTGTTTTTTAGAGACAATCACTTTTTGGACAGACATTTTGTTTTCTGTGATCGTTCCTGTTTTATCTACACAAAGGACATTTACTCTTGCCAATGTCTCAATGCTTTTCATATTGTGTAAAAGAACTCTTTGCTTTGCTAGTTTAGTCGCACTTAATGCTAATGCAATCGTCGTTAACAAGTACAGTCCTTCAGGTATCATACCAATCAATGCTGCTTCCATTGCGACGACACTTTCTTTCATCGTGTTTCCATTAAAAAAGTAACTTTGAGAAAAAAGCAGAATACCGATAGGAATAATGATGATCCCAATCCATTTGATCAATTGATTAAGAGAAGCAATCATCTCCGACTGTTCTCCTTCTCCCATTGTCTTGGCTTTGACTGTCAATTGGGAAATATACGAATCTGCTCCGACTTTGTCTAATCGGGCGTAAGCTTTTCCGGAAACAACGAAACTGCCGGACATCAATGGATCACCTATTTCTTTGGTTATCTCATCTGCTTCACCTGTTAATAAAGCCTCGTTGACTTGCAGTTTTCCTTCCACGACCTCTGCATCTGCTGGAATCTGATGTCCAGTCTCTAGAATAACAATGTCATCTAATACAAGGTTTTCTATATCTACTGTTTGCTCTATCCCCTCTCTTATGACATTGACTTTTGCTGTATTCAATACATTCAATTCATCCAAGACTTTTTTGGATCGAATTTCCTGAAAGATAGCGATTCCTGTATTGGCTATGATAACTGGTAAAAAGGTCAAGTTTTTATAAGATTCTACTAGGCAAAGCAAAATGGCTAAGATAAGAAAGATCAAATTGAAATACGTAAAAATATTTTCCAATATAATTTGTTGGTTTGTTTTGAATGTGGGATCGACTGAATCGTTTGCTGCACCTTTTTCTATTCGTTCCTTGACTTGTTCTGCTGTCAATCCTTCTTTGTACGAGGGAAAAAGACGGATAACTTTGTCAGATGATTTTTGTGTTATTTTCTTTTTTTTACTTCGATTTGTCCATTTATTCTTCATGTGGCTACCTCGATCAATTTCGTTTTCTGGATATTTACAAACTTCTCCTATCCAGTATAGAACAGATATGAAAAGTGTTCCTCCTATTAAGCTTGCATACACCTTTCATTCCTGTCATATAGCAAAAAAAGAGCGACGACAGTTCTATGTCGTCGCTCTTTTTCTCAATTAAAGGAAAAATCTATATGCGGGGAAAGATAGTTGATTTTTCCTTGATTGTCACTATAACTGTAGCATATTTATCTGCTAGTTATTTGATATTTCCTTCGTGGTCACGTTCTACTTCCATCATTGTGATTGGTAAATAGCCCAATTCTTTAACAGGTCCTTCTTGGATTTCTTCTGTCATCATGTAGTCTAAGAATTTTTGGACTTCAGGGGAAGGTTTTCCGTTCGTGTACATATGTTCATAGGACCAGATTTTCCAGCTGTTATCTGCTACATTCTCTTCTTTTGGTTCTACACCGTCGATACTTAGTGCTTGTGTGGAATCATCGAGATATGAGAAGGCCAAATAGCTGATTGCTCCTGGTGTTTGACTTACCAACTGCCGAACAGTTCCTGATGAGTCTTGTTCTTGGGACTGTATAGGTGTGGCACCATCTAATCCCCATTTTTCAAATGTCGCACGGGTACCGCTGCCGTTTGCACGGTTCACAACGTTGATCTTTTGATCTTTCCCGCCAACTTCATTCCAATTAGTGATTTTTCCTGTAAAGATATCAATCAATTCCTGTTTTGTGATATCTTTGACACCTGTATCTTTGTTGACGATTGGTGCCATCCCAACTACTGCTACTTTATGATCCACTAATTTAGAGGCATCGATCCCGTCTCTTTCTTCTGCAAATACATCAGAGTTTCCGATAGTAACTGCTCCAGCTTCGACTTGGCTCAAACCAGTTCCACTTCCTCCTCCTTGTACAGAGATTTGATAATTCGGATTTTCTTGTACAAAACTTTCTTGTGCTCCATCGACCAAAGGCTGTAATGCTGTCGAACCTACCGCAACGATTTTTACTTGTTCATTTGAGTCACTTGAATTACTTTGTATGGCAGAGCCATCTGTATTTCCTGATCCTGAGCCGCATCCGGCTAAAAGAACTCCCATCATGCCTAGAGTAAACAATACTTTTTTCATTTTATTGCTCCTTTCTTATTTACAACTAAAGTTTATCAGTCGACTGTAAATCCCTCGTATGGTTGCTGTAAAAATATAGTTAAGTTATGTAAAAATCATGTAAACGTTTTTCAGATTCTTTACACGATAATAAAAAAGCATATGAGAAACAGGCGTTTTCCGCCGCTCATATGCTTGTTACCGATGATCCACCATCAACGGTTATTTTTTATAGATACAGATCGTTCACTTTTTATCCGGATCTCTGTCCAGAAGTAAAAGAATGTCGCAAGAATAAATGAGACAATGACTAAATAGAAACACGGTTTAATGGTCAAGAAATACATGGAGGGATATGCTGAATCCTTCAGTCCGCTCTCGCTCAAACCATTAGGACCGATGATCATGCGAGGCAACAAGGAAAACATAGATGTGAATATGAGTAAACAAGAAAAATAAAGCAGCTGCCAATTATAATGATTGATCAGAGATTTTGGCAGTAATAGACCTACACTTATCACTAAGTAAAAAATAGTCAAAGCTGGAAAATTTCTAGAAACCACAAATCCACTTCCTTGGATCAGCCCTAATATCTCGGCACCTTGCACAACAGCATTTACCCATGTAAAAGGTAGCAAAACGATAGGAAAAAACCAAAAAAATAAATAAAGCCGATCGATTACTGCTTTTCTTCTCATCAATGTTCCCCCAAACCAATTTTTCTTTCATCATACTATACAATTTTCTATCTAAAAAAATTAGGGGGAAAAACTTTTTTTTTAGAGATAATGGCATGAGAGTTTATTCATTTAATCTAGAAATAATGAAAAAGTAATTGATTATTATATGATTCAATTTACAATAAAATTAACAAAATAATAACACTTGTTAGGTGGTGACAAAATATGATAAAAACGTGTTGGAAGAATCTTCCATTGCTTTTATCTTTTGTTCCTTATGTGCATTTCGCTTTACTGCTTGATTTCCATTATCATTCCGTAAGCGGATTCATCACGTTGATATTTTTATCTCTTTTTGCTGGGTATTATTTCCAAAAAAGCAGGCGTATTTTATCTTTATTTATCGCCAACATTATATCTACTGTCACTTCCTATTTATTTTGCGTCAATTTTGCTGAATGGCGGTACTTTTATCATCCTTTAAAACCGACCCAACTGATTTTGATTCTAGCTGGCATTTACTTAGTTCCACAAATCCTTGGATCGTTATGGGCGGTAGCCTTATCTTATAAAAAAGCACGGCATCCCTAAAAAAATAAACCCTATATGTACAAAGAGAAGCTGTTTTTTTCTTTTTGTACATATAGGGTTTTCTTATAATTCATGTAGAAAAATTTTTTTGATAATAATCTTATCCATCAATTGGGATTGACTGTTTTGCTCCCCTATGATTTCAGCGATGATGGTCCGATTTTGCGGTTTTCTTCTTAGCTGGTAATTGATTTTCCCGGTTTTCATCAATTCGCTGAGCATATCCACGACCCCGCCAAATCCGGTTTTTTTCGTAATAAAACCAAGTGCGACCATTCGTTCATCTAGATTTTTTGCTGTAATCGTCACACCAGTAATAAGCGAGTGCTGTAATGTTTGTGCCAACTCTTCCATCCCTTCAGCATTGGATACGACGGAAGCTGTTTTATTGACAGATTCTTCATGTATTTCTTTTTCCTTTGGTTCTTTCAGTTCCTCTTTCACTGTTTGACGAAGGACATCTAGTTCTTGCAAGAGCGTTTCGTATTGTTCTTGGGTCAACATCACACCAGCTACTTTTTCCCGATTAAATATATATACGCCAGTTCCCGCGTCTCGCGCTTGAGCAAATACATCCATCGGCGATCGTTTCACTTCTGTGATCGAAGATGTGGGAACTTCTAATTTCTTTAATTCCAATGGATTTCCTCCTTTACTAATCGCTTTTTATTATAGCATAGACTGACTTGTTTTGATCTGTTTTCCAAAGGTTTTATCGGTTTTTCCCTAACCAGTAATTGATATCCGTAAGTAGTCTTTCAATACCAAATGAAGGATGGTACAGATACGTTTTTTGATCTTCATTATGGTCTAATGGAAAAAAATGATCCGTAATCACTAGATCTGCATAACGAGGTGGCTTATTTCGAGTGCAAACATGGATCGAAATCCGTTTTCGATGTCTTAGGGTTTTGTTCAGTACCCCGGCAAGTCTTCTTGCTTCCTGATGTTCATAACGAAAAAAAAAGACGATTTTCACTTCAGGAGGATGGACATCTAAATACCCCCGTTCTTGGAGTGTCTTAAGTAAAAGCATTCCCCACTCAACTGCGGGGTGTGCAAGTGCTTGTTGGATTGCTAGACGAAATTGATACAGTTTATCTTTGGAATTGGGAAACTTTTCTAATGTTTCCTGATAATAACGAACTTCTTCTTCCACCAATCGATCATGGATACCAATCACATAACGAAGCCATTCTTGGTAAAGTACTTTTGTCAGCTTTGATTTATTTCCACTTTCAAACTCACTATTCAGCCAAAACAGCGAATCAAGCTTTTCAGTTACGATCGTCAATTTCCGATAGTCTTGTGTCTCTTCTATCCGTTCCCACCGTTTTTCAGTAATCTGGTTACAGCTCAAGCGCAAAATCGCTAGATAATTTTTTTCTTTTATTGGCAAAATCTGCTCTTCTCTAAAAAGTAATTCTGGAAACAACTCAAAGAAAAGGGTTCGACTGTCTCCTAAAATCTCGATTTCTGCCGGATCCTTTCGTTGCTTCAATAATTGGATGAATGTCTCTGAAAAGGATTGCTCTCCATCGTCTGCAAAAAAATGGGGGAAATCTTTCAAGAAACAAAATAGCAGGTACCGTATTTTTCTTTCTGAACCAAAGATCTGCGCTTTTTTATAAGAAAACGAAAGGTGATACTCACCAAACCATTTTCTCAACCGCTCTTGTGTCGAACGATCATACTCCTGCTCATAAGGTTCATTCAACAGCAGATTTTTCAGTAGACAAAAAGGTGGTGATTGAATCAGAAAAACAAAAAGGAGGTAGGGTTCGCTATATCCTTGATCATAAACTAACTGAACGGTTTTCTTATGAAGAATCAGCTGGATTGGACAGTCGCTTTCTGCCAAACGTTTTAGATGCCGATCAACTGTTTTGACATCGATTTTCAGTTCTTCAGCTAGATCCGTTTTTCGCCAGATTAGATCTTTCATTAGGTTGATTAGTGAAAATAAATTCTGTGCATTTTTTGATAATAGTTTTTGCCATCTCATTGATCATCTCTCACCTAGTTTCTAAACATATTGTTTGATCAGAAAGGGCTCTTTTCTAAAAAGATAAAAAGTCCCTTTCTATTTACTTAATTACGCAAATTTCTCTCATTATTTTTTATTTTACTTAATTTAATTGTATTCTCATTTTAAAACGAATGTATTTAAAAAAAACATAATAAAATCACTTTGCTTGTAGGATGTATCCCCTTCCATTACAATTAAATTAAATAGTGATTTCATGAGAAGGTGATGTGAAAATGGAAGCTAAAATCGAAGAATCCAAACAAAAAATCGATCAGTTGATACAAGAATTAGAAAAAGCGGTCATCGGTAAACGTTCCACTATCCAATTGATGATCGTTGCCCTGCTAGCAGGTGGTCATGTCTTGTTCGAAGATATTCCCGGTGTAGGTAAAACATTACTAGTCAAAGCACTAGCAAAGGCTGTGCAAGGAACCTTTAGCAGAGTCCAATGCACACCTGATCTTCTTCCTAGTGATATTTTGGGCTTTTCCGTCTATAACTCACAAACAAAAGAGTTTGAATTTCGTCCGGGGCCAATCTTTACAACGATCTTGTTAGCAGATGAAATCAATCGTACGACTCCCCGTACTCAGTCAGCACTTTTAGAAGCAATGGCAGAGAATCATGCAACGATCGACAACAATACATACCCCCTAGACAATCATTTTTTTGTCTTAGCTACACAAAATCCAATCGAGTATGAAGGAACATACCCTTTGCCGGAAGCACAGCTCGATCGTTTTTTATTCCGACTACAAATTGGTTATCCTTCTTTTGACGACGAACTTCTGCTACTTTTGGATAAATTCGAAAAAGTGTTGGATAATTTGAAGGTCGTCTTGAACAGTCATGAAATAGAAGAAATAAAAACAAGTGTGGCGAATGTCTTTGTCAGACCAGAAGTGGCATCTTATGCCTTGCAGTTAGTATCCGCAACAAGAACCCACTCTGCTATCCAGCTTGGTATCAGTCCACGAGGAAGCCTTGCCTTTATTCAAGCAGCAAAAGCCTATGCATTAATCCATGGGAGAAATTACGTCACGCCCAAAGATTTGCAAGATTTAGTTCCTTTCGTTTTTTCCCACCGCCTGATTTTTTACGATCGTTCATTGAAGGAAGACTAAAAGACACAAATGATCCATGACCTTGTTGCCCAAATCCCAATTCCCGTGAGGTAGATAATGGAAAAAGCCAAAGATTATTTCATTAATTTTGTGTTATTTCTGATATATTTCGTCATTGTCTTTTTTGCTCTTGTATTCAACAATTCTTTAGGGTGGTTCTTATTGGCTTTTTTTACTCTTTATGTATCATGGAGTGTGTTTTCATTAAGCACCTTTCTAAAGAAACTTTCTGTTACTTGCACAGTCCAGCCAGTCGTTTATCGTAAAAAAAGTATACAGGTTATTTTTTCTATAGCCAAAAAAGGAGCTTTTTCTTTCCCTCTCCCTCGTTTACAGATCGTCTTTCCAGAGATCTTTGCAGAAAAAAAACAAGAAATATTGATCCTTACAAATAAACCGCAAGAAGTCCAAGTACTTTGGCAACCAAAAGAGAGAGGGTTCCATGAAGCATTAACCGTCATTTTTACAGCCTATGATAGTCTAGGACTTTTTAGAAAAAGGACAAGAAGAGAGCTTTCTTTTCCTGTGACTGTTCTTCCTGCTTTTCATAAAACTCAAGCAGAAACATTGCAAAGAGTTCTGGAAAAAAAACAACAGCTGAACGCGTATCAAAAAGGTCTTGATTTTCGAGAACATCGCTCTTATCGCCCCGGCGATTCTTTTAACCGAATCGATTGGAAATTGTCTGCTCATAGTCAAGAGTGGTTATACCGCGAATACGAGTATCAAGAAGAATATTCTCCGCTTCTTTGCTTTTGGGGTTCACCTAGCTTGAAATTTGACCATCTGCTAGATTTGTATTTTTCTTTATGGCATCTGAGAAAAGAAAAGCAGCCGGAACTTCTGATATTAGGCGACCGTACCTTTCATGGCAAAGATCCTGGATATACCTATTTTGCTTCTTTGAACGCTGGCGATGAGAAAACTTTTTTGGCACACTTGAAAAAACAGGCAAAAAAACAAATCGTCCTCTTTATTCCTGAGCATTCTCCTGAAGTCTCAGAAGCTGTCGAAACATTGTCGAAAGATCGAACGGTCTATCTTGTTTATTTCGCAGAAAAACAAATCATGATACAAGAAAAAGACAAGGTATGTTCACTGTCAGGAGGTGAATGGATTGACGATTAAATGGGAAAAATACCTGCGTGGCGTTTACTCCTTTATGATGCTAAGTGTAGGTGCTCCGATATTTGTAGCAGCTAATCAATTGCAAAATAGCTATCCTCTTATCCTGACTATTGGTATCCTATGTCTTATTGTCTGCTGTATTCCTAAAAAATGGGTACGATTACTACTTTCTTTGCCAGTAATGATTGGCTGTTTGTTTACCTATTTTCCTTCAAAGACAATTTCTTTATTATGGGTCGTACAGTTTTTTTCGTCAGTTACAGAGGAATTCTTCCATCTATCCCAAGGTAAACTTCATTATTTACCAGAAAAGACAGCTTTTTTTCTCATATTGTTGTTGATCTATTTATTTATTACTTTGACCGTGGATTACGACTATTGGTATGCACCCTTTCTTGCATTGATGGGTTACTTCATGATGCTTACCGTTTTTCGGGAAAAAGAACTATTGTACGAAATGATTGCGGTAGTAGCTGTTTTATGCGTATATTTGGCAGCAAGGCAATTTTTCTCCCTCCGATTGTTGTCGGGAAACGCTCGATTCCAGTCGTTTACTACGATCCTGCTTATTTGTTTGTTCACTTTCAGCGCCATCTTGCCTTTATATCTCCCAAAAGTACACCAATCTCTTGAGGAAACGAGTGAACCGATCCGAGAATATCTTAATGATGAAGGGCTTTATGACAGACTCCATGAGTATCAATTAACCGGAAGTGCCAGAACGGGTTTCAGTGAAAATGATGAACAACTTGGTGGTCCATTGTATGATAATGGCGAAGTTGTTTTTACAGCGAACCAGAAAGTAAACGGCTATTGGAAGATAGAAAATAAGAATCATTACACCGGTTCTGGATGGGTAGAAGATCCGGATGCACCCATCCAACCAATCCAAGAATTTCCTGTTGATATCACAAGCTACCAAACAGTTATGGAAGAAAAAGAAAACATTACATTGACGCTAAAAAACCAAGCTTTCTTACCTTATCCTTATGGAAATACTACCTTGACTGATTTTTCATTAGCCAGTGGACAAACGCTTTACTATTTGCCTGAAAGCCAACGATTCATCCCTGTCCCGAATGAATCGACGCGATTGGCGTCCTTACAAACAGAAAGATTAGCTTTTACGAGAGAAGAATTAAAAAGCAGTTAGTTAGAGGCCGATGATTTAGAAAAACAACAGACAAATCTTCAGTTGCCGAAAGGGTTGCCTCAACGTATTGAGGACTTAGCGATCGAATTGACCAAAAATGAAGCAACTTTAATTCGTAAAGTTGAAGCTGTCGAACAGTATTTGAAAACAAGCGGGAATTTTCGCTATTCCAAAACGGATACCGGACATACGCCTAAAGAACGCGATTATGTAGATTATTTCCTCTTCGATTCAAAAGTCGGCTACTGTGACAACTTTTCAACTTCTATGGTCGTCCTTCTTCGCACACTAGGCATCCCAGCTCGGTGGACAAAAGGGTTTACGGATGGGATTAGAACAGGAACAGATGAGCAAGGAAATGAGGAATACAGCATTCTCAATAGTCATGCTCATTCTTGGCCAGAGGTGTACTTTCCCGAGTTTGGCTGGCTTCCATTTGAACCAACTCCTTCATTTGCCAATCCAACTGTTTCACAACCAGCCGCTGAAACAACAGAAACCGTCCAATCTGCTGAAGAACAGCCAAAAGAAAGCGAAAATATAGTAGAAACTATTTCCAGTGAGAAACCTGAGACTATTTCGTCAGATAACACGACACTCACACCGTCTTATAAAATCGTCTTATTCAGCCTTGGGGTGTGTTTATCCGTCTTGTTGTTCTTTCTATTGTTATTTAGAAAATCTCTGCGCTGGACAAGTTATCTTATCTATCTTCATTTTTTTGCTTCTACTAATGCGGTTGCGTATCAAAAACTTCTCCACCATTTGGAAACACTGGTACCGCGCACCCCCGCAGAATCTTTGCAGGCATACAGCCAACGAATAGAACAAACATTCAAGCTAGATCAACGTTTCATTCGATTAACTGCTCAATATGAAGCAGAAATATATGGGCGACAAGCAGATCCGGTAAAATTCGATAAAAAAACCTATTTAGAACTAACGCATATAATAAGAAAAACGGTATACAAAAAGGTTATGACAAAAGGGAGCAGCTTCAAAAAATAAGATAAAATTCCTAGAGAATCTACTTCTGGAATGCCGAGAACTAGCTGATTGAGCATCGATTATTCGTAAAAAAAGGTTGTGACACGTTTTTTGTCACAACCTTTTTTCATTATTATTTGATTTTCAATGTCAAAGCATTCAGCGCTACGACTACCGTACTTAACGACATCAAGACAGCACCAACTGCTGGACTTAATAGGATACCAATTGGTGCAAGTATTCCGGCCGCTAGTGGGATTGCGAGAATATTATACCCTGCTCCCCACCAGAGGTTCTGGATCATTTTCTTTCGCGTTTGCTTAGCTAAATCAAGGAAATGCAAAATATCTTTTGGATCGCTGTTTGTCAAGACGACATCCGCAGAATCGATTGCGATATCTGTTCCTGCACCTATTGCCATCCCAATAGAAGCACGGGCTAAACTTGGCGCATCATTAATCCCATCACCCACCATGATTACTTTTTTCCCTTGGTCAAGATATTTCTGGACAACAGCTTCTTTATCATCTGGTAATAAACCGCCGTAATATTCTTCGATTCCTAAATAATCTGCTACTGCTTGAGCAGCATTTTTATTGTCGCCAGTAAGCATGACTGGAGTGATTTTTCTTTCCTTCAATGTTCGGATAAACTCTTTTGCTTCTGTTTTTACTACATCACCTAAAGCAACGATTGCAGCTAGATGATTTTCTAAAATCAGGAAGCTAATGGTATTTCCTTGTTCTTGGTAAGGTTTCAATAATGCTTGTTCTACATTTAATCCGAGACGCTCAACTTCTTTTTCATTAACTATTTTCACTTGTTGGTTTTTGACTGTTGCCTCTAGCCCAACTCCTGAAAGATTTTTTAGATTTTCGGCTTGATAAGGCTTGATTTCATGTTCTTTCAAATAATTCATAATGCCAATAGCCAATGGATGATTGGCATTCGCTTCCAATGCTCCTAAATATTGAAGGATTTCATTTTTATTGAACGCATCATCAAGAACTTCGACACCCGTTACCGTAAATTTTCCTTCTGTCAGTGTCCCGGTTTTGTCCAGCATGATCACATCTAGATCATTGGCTTGCTCTAGTGCGTTACGGTTTTTCAAAAGCAATCCGTTTTTAGCGGCGATCGATGTGGAACGAGCAACAACTAATGGGATAGCTAAACCTAGAGCATGGGGACAGGCGATGATAAAGACAGTGACCATACGTTCCAATGCATTAGGAAGATCTGTCAAGAACAACCATGCGATAAATGCCAAGATACCGACAATTAAGGCAATATAAAACAGCCATTTTGCCACTTTATCTGATAATGACTCTAGCTTGGATTTTTCTCCTTGTGCTTTTCGCACCATTTCCATAACCTTCGCTAGATACCCATTTTCACCAGTTCCAGTTACTTCGATTTCGATCGTTCCATCCCCATTGATAGAACCGCCGATCACTTTATCATTGGCTCGCTTTTTGATTCCTTTTGATTCGCCAGTCACAGCTGATTCATCAACGATAGTTTCACCTTTCAAGATAACACCATCTGTTGGCATTTTGTCACCGGAACGGACGATCAAATGATCGCCTTCGGTTACTTCTTTTAGTGAGACTGTCTCTTCTTTTCCTTCTTTCGTCAAGCGTTTCACTGATTCTGGCAGTAATTCTGCTAGTTTTTGTAAAGCATTGCTGGCATTCGAAACAGCGTTCATTTCGATCCAGTGACCTAGCAACATAATGACGATCAATGTAGCTAATTCCCAGAAGAAATCCATGACGTGCGTATGAGGATTGATCAGATTCGCGATAAACGAATAGACACTATAAATATATGCAACTGTAATCCCCATCGCGATCAGCGTCATCATAGCAGGACTTTTTTGTTTCAATTCCATTTTTGCCCCGCTTAAAAATGGCTGTCCGCCATAGATAAACAGTATAGTTGCTAAGATCAGTACGAGCCAATCCGAACCAGGAAATGTTATCTGGAAGGGAAATTCCATTCCCATCATTGGTGAAAAAAGAATGATTGGGATAGCTAGGATAAGCGATAGCCAAAATTTTTGTTTGAAATTCCCCATGTGCATGGAATGATCCATACCGCCATGATCGTGATCCATGTGCATCGAATGGTCCATTTGTTTGCTGTCCGCTATATCTCCATGGTTATGTTCCATATGCATCGAATGGTCCATCTGGCTATGATCATGCTTCATCTGTTTTTCGTTTGAATGAGCACTTTCTTTGTTTCCTGCTTCTTTTTTATGCTCCTGTTTTTTCTCCATATCGTTCCCGTTCATTTTTACTCCATCCCTTCTCTTACTTTTTCATGTGCCGATTTAAGCTCAGGGAGTTCAACAATACACTGACGGAACTAAACGCCATCGCTCCTCCTGCAATGATTGGATTCAAAAAGCCTAATGCAGCAAAAGGAATGCCAATCGTATTATAGACAAAAGCCCAGAAAAGATTTTGTTTGATTTTTCTCAATGTCATTCTAGACAACTCGATTGTTTGAGCAATGGACGCCAAACTACTATTCATCAGCGTTACATCTGCTGTTTCCATCGCGATGTCCGTTCCACTTCCCATTGCCATACCAACATCAGCTAATGCGAGAGCTGGCGCATCATTGATTCCATCGCCTGCCATACCGACTTTTTTGCCATCTTTCTGCAGTTTTTCCACATAGGCTGCTTTATCCTCTGGAAGTACTTCGGCAAAGATGTGCATTGGATCAATCCCCACTTGTTTACCGATCGTTTCGGCTGCCAGTTTGTTGTCTCCTGTCAGCATAAAGACATCTAATCCTTTATCCTGTAACTGCTTGATTGCTTGTTTGGCTTCTTGTTTGATTTGATCTGCCACGGCAATCAGCCCGATCACTTGCTTTTCATCAGCTAAAAACATGACTGTTTTTCCCTGCTGTTCTAATTCTAACGCGTGTTCTTGGTATTTATCAAATGATAGGTTCAATTCAATTAATCGTTTACGTGTACCCGCAAAACAGCGTACTCCGTTAATCGTACCGCTGATTCCAGCACCTGGGTGAGCTGTAAAATCAATCATATCGTATGTTGCTGCTTCTTGCAGTTTTCCGTATTCCACGATTGCTTTACCTAGTGGATGTTCAGAAGCTTGTTCTAAAGTATAAAAAATAGATAGGACTTCTTTAGAACCGACTAGATCTGTAACTTTGGGCTTTCCTTCTGTAATCGTTCCAGTTTTATCCAAAACAATGCTGTCTAAGTGAGCAGCTGCTTCTAATGCTTCTCCGCCTTTAATTAAGATTCCGTTTCGTGCGCCAACACCCGTTCCTACCATGATAGCTGTTGGAGTCGCTAAACCTAATGCACATGGACACGCAATGACTAATACAGAGACGCTATGGATCAATGCAAGTTGCCAATCACCCGAGATCAAACCTGTCGCCACTAGTGTGATGAATGCAATGACTAAAACGATCGGAACAAAAATCCCTGAGATTCGATCCGCGATTTTTTGAATTGGTGCTTTGCTTCCTTGAGCGTCTTCCACCATTTGGATGATTTGAGCTAAAACTGTCTGCTTACCAACTTGTGTGACTGCCATGTGAAGCAGACCATTCGTATTGATTGTTCCGCCAAAGAGTGTGTCATCTGGATTCTTTTCTACAGGAAGACTTTCGCCAGTAAGCATACTTTCATCGATCGCACTACTTCCTGAAATGATTCGACCATCTGCTGGGATCTGCTCACCAGGACGGATGACTAGCTGATCGCCAACGACGACTTCTTCAATCGCTAACTTTTCTTCTTTACCGTTTCTTATTACTTGAGCTGTTTTTGTTTGAAGAGACATCAATTGTTTGATTGCATTACCTGTTTTCGTTTTTGCTGTATGTTCCAAATATTTGCCGAGCAAAATCAACGTGATGATCATACTGCTGCTTTCAAAATAAAGATCTTGGGGATGTCCACGGAAAAATCCGTTGTAAATGCTCAATGCAAAAGCAGCTGATGTTCCGATTGCTACTAGTACATCCATATTTGGTGCTTTCGTCTTGATTGCATGATACGCCCCTTTATAAAAACGAGCACCAACATAAAATTGGACAGGTGTAGACAGAACTAACTGAACGATTGGCAGATGAAAAAAGTGAACAATTGCCGCATGGCTCCCCAACATCATGGCAATCATTGACAGCATCAATGGCAAAGTCAAAATCGTACTCAATACAAGATCGAATAGCATTTTTTTCAAATATACTTGCTTTTCTTCCGCAATTTTTTGTTTATGGGCTTCATCGTACAAAATCGCACCATAGCCGATATTCTCTACGCTTTGGATTAATTTTTCAGTGGTCGTCCCTTCATATTTGACACTTGCTTTTTCAGTGGCCAAGTTGACTGTGGCATTGACAACACCAGGTTGTCCGTTCAGCTCTTTTTCGATCCTAGCAGAACAATTTGCACAAGTCATACCTGTAATGACGAATGTGTCCATTTTGGTTTCTGCTGCTGCCATCAAATCACCTCTGCTTTATATCCCAATCCATTGATTGCTTGACAGATCTTTTCGGATTGGACTTTTGTTTCATCAAACTTGACTGTACCGTTTGCTTTTTTCAAGTTCACTTTTACTTTCTGTACGCCGTCAAGTGCGCTTACCGCTTCTTCGACTCTTGCAGCACAATGATTGCAGCTCATACCTTCGATTGAAAATTGTTGTTTCATTTTTTCTTCCTCCTATTGATGTTGTTTACATTCACATTGACCTGGGATACAGTTGCATTCGATTGTTTCGACTGGTTGCTTTTGTTCTAATTGTTTCAAGATTTCATTGATATCTTCTTGAGTCAAAGTAGCTTCTTCTACTAGATCCGCAATCGTCTCTCCAATCCTTTTTGCACAGATATGGGAAAAAAGATTCTCCGTCGCACTACGAACTGTTTCCATCTCTGAGACAGTTGGATGATAAATGAATTTTTTTCCTTCTTGTTCTGTCCAGATCACTTCTTTTTTTACCAAACGTCCCAGCAAAGTTTTGATCGTTGCTGGTTTCCAATCCATCGAATCAGCTAAGATCTGCGTGATTTCTTGGGCAGTCGTCTGCCCAAGTGTCCAAATAACCCGCATGATCTCCCATTCTGAATCGCTGATTTTTACCGGCGTTTTGACTTTCTCCACTTATTTCACACCTTTCGTTTACAAATGTAATCAATAGCTTACGAATACAGATTACACTTGTAAACAAAAACTGTCAATTATTTTTGCTCTCTATTTTCAATTTAGTTAAAAATTCTTGTTTTTCCCCTCTTGTTTTAAGGATGATCAGTTTGTTTCGTGCATGATTTTCTTGGATCAGTTGCTGTATTTTCGGTTCATTGTTTTCTTCAAAATGCCAGATAAAAGATAAAAATTCTACGTATTCCCTGTTTAGTTTCTCTGTAAATGCTTCAGGCATATCTGGCCGTGATTTTTTGTTTATCTTTCTTTTTAGAGAACGCCAAACTACTCGGTAGATGGCGACATAACGCGGCACTTTAAGCCAAATGATTTTATCTGCTTCTTTGATTCTCTCTTCTAACGTAGAAGTATAATTTCCTTCAACGATCCATGACGGATTAGATACCATAAACGATTGCTGTTCTTGCAAAAACCACTTTTTTGCCTGAATACTGTAATCTGTTGTATGCCATAAAAGGTCTAGCGGCAGTAGCGGAAAGCCCGTGATTTCTTTGATCTTCCTTGCGAGGGTCGATTTTCCCGACCCACTTTGTCCAATCACGATGATCTTCATTTTCCTCCCTCACTTCTCTTTGGAATTTGGTTCGATCATACCATTTATAACGCCACAAAAAAACAAGAGTTGGCTCTACACGCCAACTCTTGCAAGAAGTAATTTTATTTTAAGACTGAACCACAGTTTCTGGCTCAGTGATTTCTTTATTTCTGTCTCGACGAGCGATGGCCGGCAAGATCATGCCTAATAAGATCAAGACGATTGGTGTGATGATATTCGTGAATAGCTGGAACCACCATGCTTTAGGATCCGCAGTATAATCTACTTTTGGCACCATTCCTAAGATACAGGCGAACGCAGTGAAGGCAAAGCACCAAGCACCGAAGATAAACCCGATTTTTGGATTTTTGACAAATTTATATTCAGAATTGAATTTCTTATAAGCTTTATTCAACATCATATACGCCAAGAACACCCATAGGTAACGCATTGGCATAACAACTGAGTTCAAGTTCGTCAACCATTTAACTAATTCATTCATATCTTTGATACCGAAGATTGGCAGCAAAATAATGATTCCTACTAGGATACCTGTCAAAAGATAGCCGTTTACTAATGTACCTTTATGACTACGTTTACGTAGCCAGTTTGGTACGAATTCTGGATCTGCATCTGCTAACAAGATTTTTAACGGTGCATCGATTGAAAAGGCTAATGCGGAGATTTGCCCGATCATATTTGTCAATGCGTAAATAATCATCAATGAGTTACCGATACCATAGTAATTACCTAAAATTTGAAAAGCACTGTATGCCCCATTTGCCATCAAGTCTTTAGGGATATTATCGCTAGCAAACAGCATGCCCATTGCGACTGAACCTAATACAGCACAAATCCCTACCATTGCTGCTAAGAAAATCATCCCTTTAGGAAATTCTTTTGCAGGGTTTCTTGTAGAGTTGACATAAGGGGATATTTTTTCCGCTCCTCCAACTGCAAACACTAACATAGAGACGGTTGTGAAATAACTGAAGTCAAAGGTTGGAATATATGTTTTCACTTGATTCATATGCGGTGTGGCAAATTCCATCGTTGGGTTGATGAACGGTGCCGTTACTGCTAAAAGAATAAATAAGATCGACATAACGAACATCGCTGTTCCGGCTAATCCGCCGATCACTTTCAACGTAGAAAGTCCTTTTGTTGATAAATATAAAAAGGCAAGAAATATAATAAGTGAAATAACTGCTACCATTTGGACTGACATCGTATTTACGATATTTCCATTTCCTTGGACCGCCCAACCCCCTGCAATCAGGATGGCTTGAGGTTTTTGTGCCAAATAAGGAATATGCACGACCCAGTAAGTCCAAGCAGCATAATATGCCAGCCGTTTATTGGATGTCGTATTTTCGACCCATGAACTGACGCCTCCTTTACTATCCTTGAAGGCTGATCCTAATTGTCCAACGATCAATGCGTATGGAATGAAATAAATGGCTAGAATCAATAGCCAAGAGGTGACAACTGATACTCCTTGCTGGGCATAGTTATTAACTACATTCCCCATGCCCCAAACCATGTTGAATGCAATTAACGCAACAGTGAACCAGCGTAATTGTTTATTGTTCATTCGTTCTCTCCTTTATAATAAAAATTTGTTAACCAAATGTAATCATATTCAATTTTTAACAAACTTACAAGACAGCGTTATTTTATGTGTGTATTCTTTTATTTAATACACATCATTTTTTCATATTTTTTCCATCAAAAAAAGGAGTTGTTTTCTTTCATTTCATTGATTTTATTGTATTTAAAGCAATTTTGAATTTTCTGCAAAATTAAAAACATCAGTTATTTTATAATCTTAGCCATTTTCTTTGTATTCTTTTATTAAGAAAAAGGTATAAAAAAAGAGGACGCTCATTCGTCCTCTCTACTGGTCAATATTTATTTTTTACATGTAAGCTTCGCATGGCATTCAAAACAGCTAGGACTGTTACCCCGACATCTGCAAATACTGCATCTCCCATTGTTGCAAAACCAAAAGCACCTAAGGCAAGTACCAACATTTTTATTCCAATAGCAAAAACAATGTTCTGCTTGACGATCTTCAATGTTTTCTTAGCTAACCGGATCGCATCTGCAATCTTCGATGGTTGATCGTTCATGATGACTACATCTGCTGCTTCAATTGCAGCATCGCTTCCTAACCCACCCATTGCGATCCCTACATCTGCTCTTGCTAGCACTGGTGCATCGTTGATTCCATCTCCGACAAAGGCGGTCTTTTTATTGCTTCTTTGTAAGATTTCCTCTAACCGCTGTACTTTATCTTCTGGGAGTAGTTCACTGTATATCTTGTCCACGCCAACTTGCTTCCCGATATGATCAGCGATTTTTTTCGAATCACCTGTCAACATGACTGTGTGCTTGACACCAGCCTGTTTTAGTTGAACCAATGCGTCTACGGCATCTTCTTTCAAGGTATCCGCAACGACAAGATAACCACTATAACTTTGGTCGATTGCTATATAAAGCAATGTACCGATTTCTTGACTTGAAGGAAAAGAGATCTCAAACCTTTCCATCAATTTGTGATTACCTACTAATATTTGTTTGCTGTCAACTTCAGCTAAGATCCCTTCACCTGCAAATTCTTGGATATTTGTTGCCGGTAAAAGCGGACCTTCGTAACCTTCTAAAACGGATTGCGCAATCGGATGTGTAGAAAACTGTTCTGCACTTGCAACATATTGCATAAATTTCTTTGGATCAATTCCTGTTGGATCGATCGTCTGGATCGAAAAGTCGCCTTTCGTTAATGTGCCAGTTTTATCGAATACCACTGTCTCAGTTTGTGCAAGCAATTCCAAATAATTTGAACCTTTTATTAATACACCAATTTTACTTGCTCCGCCGATCCCACCAAAGAAACTAAGTGGTACGGAAATCACTAATGCACATGGACATGAGATCACTAAAAATGTCAACGCCCGATAGATCCATTCAGAAAACGCCGCTCCAGAAACTATTGGAGGTAAAACAGCCAATAAGACGGCCAGCCCTACAACGACTGGTGTATAATATCGCGCGAATTTGGTAATGAAATTTTCAGCTGGTGCTTTTTTGCTGCTGGCATTTTCTACTAATTCTAATAATTTACTGATGGTAGAATTTTCATAGGATTTTTCTACTTGAACTAAAAATGGTTTATTTTTATTGATAAATCCACTTAATACTGTTTCCCCAACATATACAGATTTAGGAACGGATTCACCTGTAAGTGCGGATGTATCAACTAATGATTCTCCTTCGATAATCGTTCCATCTAACGGTACACGTTCACCAGGCTTAACAAGTACATACTGACCAATCTGCACATCTTCAGGATTCACGGTCATCAATCCTTCTGCTGTCTGTATGTGCGCTGTTTCTGGACGGATAGCCATCAATTCACGAATCGATTTTCTTGAATGATTGACTGCCAATCCTTGGAAATATTCGCCGATTTGATAAAATAGCATCACTGCTACGGCTTCTGGATATTCACCGATCAACATAGCGCCGATTGTAGCAACAGACATGAGGAAATTTTCATCAAAGATTTGTCCTTTGACGATATTCATCACCGCTTTTTTCACTACATCATATCCTATCAGCAGATAAATCAATAAATACCCTATCAAACGAATTGGTTCATTAAAATCAAATAATAGCAAGACAGCGATACCTGCAAGTGAAAATAAAATCCGGATCAGCGTGTTTCTCTCTTTTTCATTTCCATGTTCAGATACTTTTTCCTTGTCTATTTCTGTTACCTTGACATCTGGTTCTAATTCCCTCACTACTTTTTTCGTTTCCTGTTCAACCGTAGCTAATCGATCTTCCTCTACGTCAATCGTTAGTTTTCCAGAAGTGAAATTTACCGTTGCTTCCTTGACTCCATCGATTTGTTGGACTCCTTTTTCGATTTTCATCGCACAGTTCGCACAGTCTAAACCTTCTAATCTGTAACTTTTCATTTTAATGACCTCCTCGCTTTAACATATGAATATCTCTTCATAACTAATTATAAATGAATGGTTATTCATATGTCAAGGTATCTGAAAGAAAAAATGAGTTTTCAAAACATAAAAAGAACCAGATCAAACACGTGATAGTTGTGTTTCATCCAGTTCTCTCGTTCATAAAACATGTTTAGGACACTCTTTTAGAACATCCTGACTTATATAATCTCTGCACCAAATGGCATCAACGCCAATCGAGCAAGTTTGAAAGATTGCTTTGCAAATGGTATCCCTATAATCGTGATACATAGAAGGATGCCGCTGACGACATGTCCAAGAGCAATTGGGAGACCTGAAACGATCAGCCAGATGATGTTGACAATCAATGACATGCCGGACTGGTGGTAAATTACTTCTTTGCCAAAAGGCGCAAAAGAAAGGGAGGCGATTTTAAAACACTGCATACCGATAGGGATACCAATGATCGTGATACACCAAAGTACCCCTGCTGCTAACCAGCTAAGACCCCCAATTAGTCCGCCAAATATGAACCAGATGACATTTCCTAAACAACTCATTGTATTTCTCCTTTTATTACTGTTTTTAATTAGAACTGGACAAAAAACGATTTGATTTTTCGTTTTTTAGCTTCCAGCATCAAGTATTCCGCAAATCTTTTTTGGATTTCTTCCGTTTTTTCTTTTGTTACTAATGTGTGTTGGATTAGTTTTCCTGCTGGTCGCTGATCCACCCGTTCTTCTGGTTGCTGTTCATCTGCTTGCGCAAAACCGATGATCCGGTTTTCTTTTGTTACAGCAACGATCAATAGTTTATTCCTATCATGTAGTTCAGCTGCCGTTTTTACTTTTACGAATGATTCTGGATGATCAGTAATCAGCTGATTGATTTGAGGGAGATCTTCTTTTACTGCCCTTCGTATTTCCATCATTTCTCCCTTTTCTTTCGTTCATTTTTATTTCCACTAAAAAAATCAACTGCGGAAATCGCATCTATCCAACTTTGTGCAATAATCTCGTGTCCGCCAATCGTTGGATGCACGCCATCTTCTTTTGTATATTTCGAAAAACCATAAGCGATTCCTAAAGCATTGAATATCCCATCTAAAGGAATCAGCAATGTGCCATATTCTTTTGCGAGTTTACGAACGGTTTGGATCTTAGGGTCTAAGTCTTTGCGCCACCCATAACGATCATTTGTCACAGGAAGTACAAAAGGCTCCATTAAGACGATATTGCAGATTCCAGCTGCTTGAAGTTCATTTAGTAACTCTCGATAAACGGATTCAAATTGCTGCGCAGATTTCTCAGTGCCGAATATAGCTTGATCTCCAGTATTATGCCACGTATCATTGATCCCAATCAAAATCGATACATAATCAGGTTGCAGAGCTAAACAATCTTCTTGCCAGCGTGCTTGCAGATCTGCAATTTTGTCTCCTCCTATCCCACGATTTATACATTCAAATTCCATCGTTGGATATTGAGAGATTAGTTTCCCGGCAATCAAAAGCGGATACCCTTTACCTAGATCCGTTGCTTCTGAACGGTCTCTTCCTACGTCTGTAATGCTGTCACCAATAAATAACACGCGTGTTTTCATTTGTCAAAAACTCCTTTTTGAATAAAACGACGATTTTCTTCTTTATATTATCCCATAAGCTCTACCAAGACGAAAGAGAAAATAGATGTATAAAAAAAGACACCCGCCTAGTTTCTTCAAACGATTGGATGAATACTCAGCAAGTGCCTAGTTTTTTATGCTTTTTTCTTAACGTGCCGTATTTTTCTTGATTCCTTCGTTGTTTGATTCAGTGAAATCGATCAGACCTAAGTTTCCGTCAATCAGCCCACTGTCGCCCGTCAAACTCAAAATATGACGAGAAGCATCAAAACGTATATTCATATGCTCATCTAAGTCTGCCAACGAATATCCCTTTACTAATATCTCTCCTAGATTGCTTGGGATAGATTGGTCATAACTTTCTGTCGACATATCTGATCCGATGATTCCAAGGGTGAATTGAACTTGCATGTGGATCATTGCATGCTGAGAATACGGACCTACTCCATCTTCGAATGTTAATATTAGTTTGTTTCCAGGTGCTAGATACTGCTTTATTTCAGCAGCAGAAGCATCATCAAATCGAATTTCCATTTGAATCGCCTTCTTTGTATATGTTTGATTGATCGCGATTTCATTATAGAATCTTGTGAAGAAAATAGCAATTTCTTTTGCTTTCTTCTCTTGTCTGCTGGAAACTTCCTTTATCCCGTATTTTAAAAAAGAACTGAGAGAGTTCGCAGTTCTTTTTTAGAATAAACGGTGTTCAATCAGCTGACCCTCGATATTAGCTCAAAAAACGGTAAAATATGAGAAGCTATTTTTCCGTTTTGTTTCTCTAATACTCAGGTCAAGGCACTGATTTCACAACCTCTTCCTTAAACGGTGTTCAAAAGCCAGTTTCTCGGTATTAAGCTCCACCAATTCAAAAACATGAAAAGCTGTTTTTGCTTGGCTGTTCTTATTACTTGA
>NZ_KV815587.1:81573-217034 GCF_001814285.1 Enterococcus sp. HMSC076E04
TGTTCTTATTACTTGATGCAGAACAGCTTTTTTATCACTTCTTATGGATAAATTCGGTTCAACAAACGTGGGAATGGAATAGCTTCACGCACATGGTCGATACCAGCAATCCAAGTGACTGTTCGTTCAAGACCTAGACCAAAGCCAGAGTGCGGAACAGAACCGTATTTACGTAAATCAAGGTACCATGAATATTCTTTTTCATCCAAACCGTGATTACGGATTTGTTCTAACAAGAAATCATAGTCCGTTGCCCGTTCGCTTCCGCCAATGATTTCACCGTAGCCTTCTGGTGCGATCATATCTGCACAGATCACCACGTCTTCTCTTGTTGGATGTGGTTTCATGTAGAATGGCTTGATGGCTTTTGGATAGTTTAGAATAAAGACAGGTTGTTCGAATGAATTTGCAATGAACGTTTCATGAGGTGAACCAAAATCTTCGCCCCATTCGATGTCATCAAATCCATTTTTCTTCAGTAATTCGATTGCATCATCGTAAGTAATACGAGGGAATGGCAATTTTGTATAAGTTTTTAAGACTTCTTTGTCTCGTCCTAGTAAATCCAATGCGTATTCGCAATGATCTAAAACATTTTGTACTAAGAAGGCTACATATTGCTCCTGTACTTCTAAACTTTCTTCTTGGTGAGTGAAGGCCATTTCTGGTTCGATCATCCAGAATTCAATCAAGTGACGACGTGTCTTTGATTTTTCAGCACGGAAAGTCGGACCGAATGAAAAGACTTTTCCGAAAGCCATAGCAGCAGCTTCCATATATAATTGGCCACTTTGAGATAAATAGGCTTTTTGATCAAAGTAGTTTGTTTCAAATAAATCCGTAGTGCCTTCTGGTGCTGAACCAGTCAAGATTGGCGGATCGATTTTGACAAAATGATGTTGATTAAAGAATTCATACGTTGCACGAATGATTTCATTTCTGATTTGCATGATCGCATGTTGTCTTGAAGAACGTAGCCATAAATGACGATGATCCATCAAGAAATCTGTTCCGTGTTCTTTTGGTGTGATCGGATAATCGTGGCTCTCGTTTACTACTTCCACATTTGTAATCCCGATTTCATAACCGAATTTTGAACGGCTGTCTTCACGGATTTCTCCAGTTACTAGCACAGATGTTTCTTGGTGCAGATTTTTAGCTGTTTGGAAAACTTCTTCTGGCACTTCGCTTTTTACCACTACCCCTTGGAAGAAGGCCGTTCCATCCCTTAATTGTAAAAATGCGATTTTTCCGCTTGATCGTTTATTTGCGACCCAAGCGCCGATTGTTACTGTTTCTCCCACATGGTTTTTCGAATCGATGATTTGAATTTGTTCCACGTATGACTCTCCTTTTATATTCCTTGAATTTCTTCAGGATTAATTTTGACTTTTACTCTCAATAAATTGCTTGATTCTGCGTACCGCTTCTTCTAACGTAGCACGATCAGTCGCATAACTCATGCGGACATTTTCTGGTGCCCCAAAGCCTTCGCCAGTCACAAGTGCTACCCCTGTTTCTTCTAAAAGATCTTCTACCCATTGTGTGACATTTTCATACTTACACATGCGTAGCGTTTCTTTTACATTAGGAAAAAGATAAAAAGCTCCTTGCGGCTTTTCAAGAGAAACACCTGGCAGTTCTGCCACAAGCGGATATAACGTATTCAGGCGTTCTTCAAAGGCGTTCCGCATTTCTTCCACTGTATCTTGCTCACCTTTCAATGCTTCAACAGCTGCATATTGACTGACTGCTGTCGGATTGCTAGTTGATTGGGAAGCAACAGCGATCATTCCATTGATAATTTCAGGATTCCCAACCGCATAACCGATGCGCCAGCCTGTCATCGCATAGGTCTTAGACACGCCATTGATGATGATGGTCTGATTTTTGATTGCTTCTGAAATCGTTGCAATTGGAGTAAACTCATTGCCATTATAAACTAAACGACCATAAATATCATCAGCAACTATCAAAATATCATTTTTTACTGCCCATTCACCAATTGCCTGCAGTTCATTCTTGCTATAAATCATTCCAGTCGGATTCGATGGCGAATTGATGATCACGGCTTTTGTTTTTCCTGAACGTGCTTGTTCTAACTGTTCAACAGTAACTTTCCAGTTATTAGATTCTTTCCCTTTCACAAAGACAGGCAGACCTTCTGCCAGTTTCACTTGCTCGCCGTAACTGACCCAATAAGGCACAGGAATGATGACTTCATCTTGCGGGTCCAGGATTGTTTGAAAAAGTGTATACAAAGCAAATTTCGCGCCATCTGTTACGACCGTTTGCGAAGATTCATAGACAAGTCCATCATTTTTCTTCAGATAATCAACGATCGCCTGCCGAAGTTCTGGGATTCCTGCTGTTGGTGTATAATAGCTAGCTTTTCCGTTGCGGATTGCTTCGATTGCTGCTTCTTGGATGTTTTCTGGTGTCGCAAAATCCGGTTCTCCCACAGTCAAACTCAGCACATCTCTTCCTTTTGCTTTTAACGCCTTGGCTTTTGCCGCAGCTGCCAAAGTAACAGATGGTTCTAATCGTTTCGTTCTTTTTGATAACTCCATCCCATTCATTCCTTTACCTATTAAATTCCCTTGATTGTCTTGACTTCATCTCCTGATTCAAAACCAATCAGGTAATAATTCAATTTTCCATTTGTTTCTTTTCCTACTACTTCCCATACAGGCTGATCATCGTACATTCCTAAAGCTGCTTTTTCGATTTGGATTTCAGGATGAGCTGCAGCAATTGTTTGTTTCGCTTCGTTTTCAGTCAATCCCTTCGTTTGATCCAATACTTTTACTTTTTCACCAGATTTAGGAATGATAACGGCGATTTCTTTTCCTTTATCATTCGTACCCGTCAATGAAAAGTACGTTTTCTTTCGAGTAAACCAGTAAAAATGATCGGCTTCCTCGAGATTTGCATATTTCTTTGCGATTTCTACTGCTTCTTTTTTCGCCTGGACCGCCGGACGACTGGAACGCAAGTAAAAAATCGAGCTGATCACGATGACCGCTAATAAAAATACGATCAAGCCAAGCAACACGCGATTAATCGTTTTTTCCTTTGTCTGTTTTTTCTTCAAGGGTCGTCGCTCCTTTATCTTCATTCCTTTTCATTATAGCAGATTTTAACGATGAAAAAAGACGGCACCTTTAACTTCCTTCTTCATTTTTCTTTAAGAATTCATGGATATCCTGATAGATTTCATCCATAGCTAGCTCTTTTATCGGTACTTTTTTCGGTAATGCATGGATGATTCGTGCACCATATTTTGCAGTGACTAATCTCCGATCCAAAATAAGTAATACGCCACGATCTGTCTCCGTCCTTATCAAACGGCCTAATGCTTGGCGTAACTTCAAAGCTGCTTTAGGCACGGATTCCTGATAAAAAGGATTGATCCCCTCTGATTCCAGATAAGCATTCCTAGCTTTGACCATCGGACGTAACGGGTTGTCGAAGGGTAAACGTGTGACTACAACAATCTGCAAAGCATCTCCAGGTAAATCTACACCTTCCCAAAAGCTGTCAGCACCAAATAAGACGCTTTTTTCTGACAAAATGAAGCGTTTCAAAAGTTTTTCCCGACTTCCGCCAAATCCTTGAGCAAGAATTTCACGTCCTTTTTCTAGCATAGACAAATGCATTTTCTGATATATCTTTTGCAAAACATCATGAGAAGTGAATAAAACAAGGATCGGCCGATCTTCTTGTTCAATCAATCCTGTGAGTGCTGCTTCTAAATAATCGATATATGCTTGATTGCTGACTTGATGGACTGCAGGTGCTTCTTTCGGCACATAGATTCTTGCCTGTTTCTCGTAATCATAAGGAGAAGCAATCACTTTAAGAGGTGCTGCTTCAATGCCAAGTCGTTTAGAGAGATACTGTCGATTAGGTCCGATCTTCAGTGTTCCTCCAATATAAAGAATATGGTCATATCGAGGATACCACACAGTTGACGGCAACATAGCTGCTTGAAAATCATGGAGATGAAAAATCATCTGCTGTGCTGTATTCCCGGGAACGAACCAATGGATCAAATGATCTCGCCAGTCTTCTAGCCATTGGTCCATCAGCAAGTATTGCTTGTCTAATTGATCAAATAAGCTATATAAACTTGCTAAATCGATCCGCATCTGGTTGGTCCAACTTTCTTGGATAATCTCAAAAGTCAAGCGCATCTGTGATTGTAGTTGTTGGATCTCTTGATAAAAAAGTTGCAGATGATCCATTGCTGTTCCAGATTCCAGTGGCAGCTGATCCAACATTTCTTTTGTCATCATGACTTCTTCTGGATATTGTCCGTTAGGCTGCTTGCTGCTTACTAAGTTCATTAATCCCTCTGCCACACAAATCTGCGCTTCGCATAGTGCAGAGAGTTCTTCTCGATAAATCGACAACCAGCGCAAGGCTTCATGTTCCTTCGGCAAATAACTTTGTATGCGGTCAAATAACTGATTCGGCTCTTCCAGTTGCTGGATTTGTTTATGGAAGTAGTTAATACTTAGTCGTTTGTCATTTACTTTTTCAGCAATTTCCGGCAAATGATGCACTTCATCAATCAACAAATAAGGACTAGCTGGAAGCAATGGTTCTTTTCGCTGTGTTTCTTGTACTAAAAATGCATGGTTGACTATCAAAAAATTGCTTTGTTTGATTTTCTTTTGCAAGAAACGCACAAAGTCTTGTTTGTAAAACGACTGATTCCTTGCTAAAAACCCAGTGCCTCTGTGCGCGACATCTGCAAAGAATGCATGGTTCAGATTGGTTAAATGTAATTCATCTAAATCACCGGTCTTCGTTTGTGTTAGCCAAACTAAGACAGCCATTTGGTACAAAGCATATTGTTTTTGTCCCGGCGGTTCCACAAGTGTACCTTTAAAACGCTGTAAATCAATATAGTGGCGATAGCTTTTGATAATCACAGGTTGTATCGGCTGATCTAGCAATTGATTCAGTAATGGAATGTCTTTTTCCATGATCTGCTGCTGCAAAACAAGCGAAACGGTGCTGATGACAGCTGGTTTTTCAGGTGTAGCCAAATAACTCAAAGGCAACAGATAACCAATCGTTTTGCCCATTCCTGTAGCTGCTTCGATCATCAAATCTTTTGATTCATCTTTTGTGAAATGGTCGTAGACAGCATTCATCAGCCTGTTCTGTTCTTTTCGATACATCAGTGTTTTACCAAACATTTTTTCTTTTGCTTGTTTTTTTCTTGGATATGTCCGCTCGCCATAATGGACGGATGTGAATAGCTCCACTTCTTTTTTCTGCAAAGCTAGCCCATCGATGATTTCTAATGAGAGATCAAGGGGCTCCGGGTTTTCTTTCATTTCTTCAAGCACGTGGTAAATGAAACAACTCGTATCCATTCCTGTATGGCTACTTAATCGTGCAATCTGCTCTAATGTGATGATCGGCAATTTCCTCATTCGTTCTTCGATCAGTAAAAGAAGCTGACCTGTCACTTCGGCATCACTATCCGCCTGATGAGGATTCTCATGAATAAAGCCAAGGCTTTCTGACAAATCAGCTAAGCGAAAACTTGGTTCCGTCGGCAAGAAAATTTGTGCAAGTTCTACGGTATCGATGCCCGGTATCTTCAAACTAGGAAGTCCGCATCGCATGAGTTCATGGTTCAAAAAATTATAATCAAAATAAATATTATGCGCGACAAATATGGTGTCTGCCAAAAGATTGTAAATCGTTTGGGCGACATCTTCAAAATAAGGCGCTTTTTGGACGCGTTGATTCGTGATCCCTGTTAAATGCTGGATTTGTTTTGAAATCTTCCGCCCTGGATGAATATCGATCGAAAAACGTGAAGTAATCCGACCAGCTTCAATCATGACGCAGCCAAATTGGATGATCCGATCTTCTTTTGGATTCGTCCCAGTCGTCTCGATATCAACGACTGCATAAGTTCTTGGTTTCAAAATATCTTCCTCTTCTCCTGCCTCTAATGTTCTTTTGAAATTATACTACAAAGTGCAGAAAAATACTCTCATCGCTTTTTAAGGAAAAAAAGACAAAAAAGCCCAGACACATAAATGTCTGGACTTTTATTTTTAATATAGGTAAATTAAGCTTTAGTAACGTTTGTTGCTTGAGGTCCGCGTTGACCTTCTTCAACGTCGAAAGTTACTGCTTGGCCTTCTTCTAAAGTTTTGAATCCGTCGCCTTGGATAGCTGAGAAATGAACGAATACATCGTTTCCGTTTTCTGCAGTGATGAATCCAAATCCTTTTTCTGAGTTAAACCATTTTACTGTACCTGTTTCCATAATAAAAATCCTCCTTGTGTTTCAACACATATTTTGCAATTACTTGAATGGTGTATATCTGGAAGATGTTTATTTGAAACAAGCTACCACAGATTACCGAACAAAAACTACTTCTACAGTATATCATACCGTTTACAAAAACGCTAGAGTTTTTCGATATTTTTTTATAAAAAAATGTTTTCTCAGCGATTACATCAAGTGAAAAACCGAACTTTCTTAATGACAAACGTTCTATTGTTCAGATACCCCTCTTTCGATCCTTTGGACCTCTTTAAACTAAAAAAATTATTCTGTCTGACTATTTATTGTTTCTGTTTCAACGGTTGAGGATGGGGAAGACTCTTTAGTAGGTCTGATGTTCTCATGGTATTTCTGATAGCCTATGACAGTGACCAGAAGAACAAGACAAACCAATACGATCAACGAGATTAATTTTTCTTTTTTGTTCATACCTATACCTCATAAATGACAGGATGATGCCCATCATATTTCTGAGCATGGGTAACAGCAAAAGCTGCAGCTGTTGAATGGAAGAAATGCCAGCAACTTTCGTAATCACATGACGGACAATACCAAAAATAACCAAACCTTGGCTGCAAAGCTCGTTCTTCTGTTTCAGGGAACGCAGAATCAAACGCTGATGTCTGCGCATAAATATTTTTGTACATACGTGCGCCTGTGCTTAGAGAACGCTGTGTTTCTTCTGCAAAAACTGGTTGACTTGTTAAACTTAGGGATAGAGTCAGCAAACACCATAACAGTCTTTTTTTCATAAAGACCTCCTTATCGATAAGTTTTTCCCAATTAAAATCATATCTCAAGAACGACCGTTATTTGCATTTCATTCATAAATGGTGTTTTTTGTATCATAATCGTCAAAAAAGAGGTCGTGACGATGTCACGACCTCTTGATAAACGATGTTCCAGAAGTAGCTTCTTCGGAAATAAGCCGAAATTTCACAAAAATTTGAGAAATAATTTTCGTAAATCTCTTCTTATTTCTTGATGCAGAACAGCTTCTTCTCTCTAATACTCAGCTCAAAACACTGATTTCACAACCTCTTTAATAACGAAGAATCGCTGTCAGACTCTTTTCATCTGGCGCATCTTTTTGATCCAAAATAAACACTTTCCCACCATTAATAATCACATCGTCTGCCAAAGCATTCAGCACTTGACGCCGATCATATTCTGTTTCAGGATCTTCTCCGAAACCATCAGCTAAGTTTGACGTAGCAATAAACAAATGGGATACTTTTCCTTCTTTCGCAGCTGGAACGATATCAACTAACTGATCGATGAATTTCTTATCTAAAAGTTTATTGTACTCTTTTGATTCTTGGGCTGCTAGTTCACTTGACAGCTTCTTCGCTCCTTCTTCGATATCTCTAAAGGATAGTTGTGCTGGAGAAGCAGAAATCGCAACGTCTGCACAATAGTAAGGATTTTTGGCGATTTTTTTGAACATCGTCTGATTTTCTGGTAGAGCGAATAAATAAATCGGCCATTGTTCAGGATTTTCGAAAGAATCCTTCAAGTACGTATCAACTGCTTGGTAATAGTTGACCCAATCGATCTCTACTTCTTCATCTTTTGGATTCACGCCATGGAAAGTCACGCCATCTCGGGCACCGCCCCCTCCATTAGAAGAGAAGTTCAAACCGCCACCTGTCAGTTCAGATCCCAATGCAGTAACGACATCGACCGGTGCCCCTTCTGGTAGAGACACTTCTTTTACTTGTTTGTTGCTGACTTCATACAATTTCATGGAGTCGCGGTTCAATCCCAACAGATAATAGGAATAGTTGAACTGTCCATTTTTGATAATGGCCAGTAAATAAGGAAGATCACTTACATAATATTGATCGTCTACCGGGATACTCAAACGATGGATATAGGTTTGATCAGCAGTTATAATGACCCCTACACTCGTAGTTGCACTACGCCAGAACGAAGGATCTCCTAACAAATTTTCAATTTTTTCTTGGAACGGGGACCAGTCATGCTCGGAATATTTTTTTTCAAAACGTTTCTTTGCTTCTTTTGCAAAATTTTTGAATTTGATTTGATCTTTTTCCACATCTTGATGTGCGACATGCGTATTCAGCATGATCGTGACGAACGGTCCTTTAGCGCCTTCTGAAGTCAATTGTGACAATAGTTCTTTATCCTTTTTTGCCATAAACGTACCCCTCCTAAAAAAATCATTCCTTTGTGTCTATCTAAAGTCTACCACAACACTATTTTTCCATACAATAAAACGTATCTAAAAAAATAAAACGGTTTCTTCAGTTGGGTATTTTGCATTTTTTTTAAGTTATCTTCATACTTTCCTCAATTTTTTAGGCACAGTCTTCAACTATTCTTCATGAAAGGCTGTTAGAATAAGAAAAAGAATAAAAGAGGTGGACCTTATGCATTTGATTATGATTTTTAGTTTATTAAGTATCATCAGCTTATTTGCTTTCAGCGCTTCCCGCTTATTAGAGGCGGAAACAAAGCCTGTTCCTGTAAAAGTACGGAAAAATGACCGCTAACCTTTTCATAACGCGCGTTCTTATCCTAAAGTTTTTTTCAGAAACATTGAAACTCTCTTCCCTCTCTGATAAAATTTTAATTTGTAGCGAAACAAATTAAATACAAGGAGATCGGATATGTCCATAAAAAAAACACGTCTAGTCCTATTATTGGCTAGTCTCATTCTTTGCCTTGCTTCTTTTCTACCAGCTGTTGCTGTGCAAGCTGAAGATACTTTCAAAGTAAATGCAAAAGCAGCCTTTGCTGTAGATGCGCAAAGCGGTAAGATTCTTTATGATCAAGACGGAGAAAAAACCATGGGGATCGCTTCAATTACAAAAATCATCGGTCTTTACATCGTCCTTGATCAAGTAAAAGAAGGGAAACTATCATGGGATGATAAAGTTTCGATTTCAGATTATGCAGAAAATTTAAGTGTCACCCCAGATTTATCAAATGTTCCTTTGCATAAAGAAAATACCTACACTGTTAAAGAATTATTCGACTCTGCAATCATCCAGTCAGCCAACGCTTCAATGGTTGCCTTGGCAGAAAAAATTGCTGGCAGCGAAGCAAAATTCACTGAACGAATGAAAGAACAATTGAAAGATTGGGGAATCAAAGATGCAACGATCGTTAATGCATCAGGACTGAATAACTCTTATCTTGGCGAAAACCGACCAGAAGGTACTGGAGAAAACGACGAAAATCAAATGTCTGCTCAAGATGTGGCCATCGTTGCCCGTCATTTGATCTTGGATTTCCCAGAAATACTGGATGTATCTAGCACTACGACACAAATGTTTGGCGAAAACACGCAATCACCAGTGGAAATGGTCAACTGGAACTGGATGCTCCCAGGATTCGTGAATTATAAAGAAGGCGTGGACGGATTAAAAACTGGTACGACTGAGCTTGCAGGTGCCTGTTTCGTCGGTACGATCACTAAAAACGATCAACGGATCATCACTGTCGTATTGAATGCAGACGGCCATGCGGAAAACCCAAGTGCCCGTTTCAATGAAACAGCCCGCTTAATGGACTATTGCTACGACAATTGGTCAGAAAAAGAGCTTGGAAAAGCCAACGCAAGTATCCCTAGTCTAAAAAACATTGATGTAAAAGACGGAAAAGAATCAACAGTGCCCGTTGTGCTTAAAAGTCCTGTAAAAGTATGGGTACGGAACGATATGGATACTGGAAAATTAACAATCACACCAACTCTTGACAAAAAGCAAGTCACTGACAATGAGATCCAAGCACCTATGGATAAAGGAACAAAAATCGGTACCGCAACGATCACCTTGGCAGAGGATAAATTAGGTTATTTAGAAGACAACAACGCGCCATCCACAGAAATCATCACGGATAAAACCGTAGAAAAAGCAAATATTTTCGTTATTGGCTGGCGACGTGTCGCAGAATTTTTCGGCAACTTGTTTTAATTGAACAAAAAGAAAAAAGCATCTTTCCGTATGGAAGATGTTTTTTTCTTTTTCTAGTTTAAATAACAGCTTTTTTCATCTATTTTCGTTATACTGTATAAGAAAAAGGAGTTGAATTTATGAATCTAACCAGAGATCTGATTTTTTTGGTTCTCTATCTTATTGGGGTATTCTCCATCGTTTATTGGCGAAAACAGAAAAAGGATCCTTCCTTGTTCTTTTACAGCAGTACATGGACGTTTGCGGTAATCTTGACTTATTTTGTCGTGTTGGAAATTTTTTATTCGACCTTTTATTTTTTGATTCCCTTAGTGTTTTTCAGTATCTTTGCCTTTTCCTATTTTTCAGAAAAGCGAAGGCTGCTGAATGGTCTTTTATTCAATGTTTTCCTCATTAGTTTCGGTATCTACTTATTTGTCTTGCTATACGAAACACAAAATATTTTTCTTGGCGGACTGATTGCCTTGATCACGATCCCGTTACTGCTTGTCTTTCTATTCGGCATTTATGGATTGATCGTTTTTCTTTTTTGGAACGGTGTCACAGTTTTACGTAGAGAGTCGCATTCATTAGCTAATCTTTTAACGTTGATCCTAGCCATTTTTCTTACATTGTTTCTTGTTTTTGACTTTTTCTTGTTAAAATATTTGCCGCAATGGATAAATGCTTTGTTTTTCTGCATTCCATTGATCTTGGTCTATCTATTTATCGTATTCTACAACTTTTTGACTGTCTCATTCTTGTATCAGTTCAACCGCCCTCGATACAATCAAGACTTCATCGTTGTGTTAGGCGCTGGGTTGATCAATGGAGAAACAGTTTCTCCTCTTCTTGCCAAGCGAATCAATAAGGCGATTGCTTTTTATTGGGCACAAAGCCGTGCAACATTAAATCCGCCTATCTTATTAATGTCGGGTGGACAGGGAGCAGACGAAAAAGTACCAGAAGCAATTGCGATGAAACAATATGCCATGGAACAAGGAATTCCTGAAAGAGATATTCTTGTCGAAACCAATTCGACAACCACTTTGGAGAATATGCGCTATTCAAAGGAAATCATGGATCAGCAAATGAAAGGTCCTTATCGCGCGATCTTCAGTTCCAACAATTACCACATTTTCAGAGCTGGTCTCTATGCACGACAAGCGAAACTGAAGGCAAATGGCATTGGGGCAAAAACAGCTTTCTATTACTTGCCTAACGCGTTTTTAAGAGAATACATCGCCATCTTGATGATGAACAAAAAAAGACATATGATCATTTGCGGATTGCTTTTCGCAGGTTCCGCATTCTTATCACTGATCACTTTACTTTTCTAAAAAACCAAGGTGTGACAAAACATATGTCACACCTTGGTTTTTTCTTTTATTCTCTTGACGATTGGCAAGAATAGTATTCCTTTTTTGACGGCTACTTGCTGTGCAGAATAAATACCGCTGTTTCCTGAACACATAAAGCTGATCAAGCAGATCATAAAGAAGTAAACAGCAGCTTGTGAACCAAATAATTCGATTCCCATCACAAAACAGGCAATCGGTGTATTTGTCGCACCAGAAAATACCCCGATAAAACCTAATCCAGCAAGAAAAGGAACAGAAACATGGAGCAAAGGCGCTAATACTGCGCCAAGCGTTGCACCAATCTCAAATAGTGGTGTCACTTCTCCCCCTTGGTACCCCGCACCTAAAGACAAGACCGTGAAGAATAATTTCCCAATAAAATCATAAGCATGTGCCTGTCCATTAAATGATTCCTGCAGTAACGGAAGACTCAACCCAAGGTAACGTTGTGTTTGCAAAATCAACGCTGCGGCTACAACTACTGCTCCACCTATCGTATTTCGCCAAACAGGATGAGGAATCCATTGCGCATACCGCGCTTTTAAAAAGACGATCGAACGGCTGAATACCCAACCAATCAAACCAAAAGCAATCCCAGCAACAAAAACTTTGAAGAACAGCAACATACTCCATTCAGGAATCACACCCATTTGGTAATGTAGATGAGAAACACCATAGCTTTCTGTCATGAAATTTGCAAAAAGCGCAGCAAAGAAGCTAGGAAATATTGCTTCTGTTCGGACTTTACCGATTGCCAACACTTCTAATCCAAATAATGTTCCAGCTAAAGGTGTGCCAAATACAGAACTAAACCCCGCACTGATTCCACTGATAACCAAAATCTCCCGTTCTGCTTTATCCAATCGGAATAAATGCGCTATATTATCAGCTAATGCTCCCCCCATTTGAACTGCTGTTCCTTCACGACCAACAGATCCCCCAAATAAATGGGTAGTGATGGTCCCAAACAAGGTCAATGGAATGAGCCGCAAAGGGATCTTCTCTTCTCCTCCATTCCCTTGATCGATCACTAAGTTATTCCCACGACTAGAAAGACCGCCATGATACGCATAAAGATAAGCAAAAAGCGCGCCGCTGACTGGCAATAGATAAAGTAGCCAAGGATGTGCTAGTCGGATATCTGTCACGAACGTCAGGCTATTTAAGAAAAAAGCAGACAAGCTCCCCATGAATACTCCGAGAATCGCTGTGACCACCAGCCACTTCAACATGTACATCAAAATACGCACTGGACTCGGTAATTGTTTTTCCATAAAAAATTCCTCCTCAAATAAAAAAACGCCTACTAAAGAAAGGGGCTGGCCCCAGACTTTAGTAGGCGTCATTAGCTATCTTACGTTAGCATTTAAAGGCGAACACCATCACCTATTCACTTCCATTAAAAGATAGCATATTTTTCTGTAAAAAACAATAAAATTATCGTTCTTTCTTTACACGTTCAGCAAATTCATAGAAAGGAGCCAATTTCGTTAACTGTTGATTACATTGATCACTATCATGACAAATATAATTCCCCTTTTTCGTATACGTGCCATCAGAACCGGCTTTCGTTGTAGAAAGAAAGAGCGAGACATTCGATGTTTTCTGACAGATCGCACAGATTCCCTTATTAATCGTTGGTGATAAAGTACCGCTGATCCCTTTTAATTTTCCATCTTCGTAATAAACCATGAATTTTTTTTGCGTCCCTGGATCATTCCAACCGATGTACGTATGTGCTTGCAAGTCGATTTCATTCCAAGCGGGTTGTTTGAGTTTTTTCACTTTTCGGAATAATTTCTCGATTTGTGGTTTGCTCGGCTGCATAAACGGCTGGACGATTTGCTTCAGCTCCTCCAATGCTCGTTCTGCTTGCGTTTTTGTCAGTTTTACATCTAAAACTGTCGTTAAAAACGTATCGATTTCTGGTGGTTCGTAACCTAATACATCGCGAATCTTTTCAGCTGCTAGAGCCTGAACCGTTTGTACCGTTTTTGAGTCATTGACAGATGAGTACGCATTTAATAACTGCTCTACTTCTCTTTTTATAAAAAAATATTGATATGGTTTCATTGTTTGTTCCATGATTTTAAAGTCCTTTCTTCTAACCAAAGTGCATACTTTGTAGAAAAAAGTGATCTTCTGCAAAGTATGTGTTACCTGAAGATCCCGGACTCTTTTAAATAAGATACGTTTTGCATCTTATCATCACCCCCTTTAATGTTCATTCTTCTATGTACATGATTCATTCGATAAATAAAAGTAAACCGTATCTTGAGCAGATAGTCAACTGCAAACAGAAAAAGGACTGTGACAAAAGTCGTGTCAAAGTCCCTTTCTACAAACAAACGGTGTTCCAGAAGTAGCTTCTTCGAAAAATAAGCGAAATTTCACAAAAATTTGAGAAGCAATTTTCGTAAATTCCTTCTTATTTCTTGAAGCTGACCCACTTCTGTCACAACCTCAATATGGTCTATTATTGGTTTTACCTGTTAAATCGAGGATTCTTTTCCGAAGTAACGTTGCCATCTCTTACGCATACTTGCTGACATAGGCTGAGCGGCTTCTTTGACTGCGCAGTATTTGTCTACGAATGTTACGATATATCCTTCTTTGTACTTAGGCGGTGCAATCGTTGCGCCCCACATGTGCTTCAAAATGATATCTCGCTCAAGATCCGACAATTCGGTGATCTTTTCTGCATTCTTTACAGCGATTCTTGGATGGATATACGCATGTGTGCCTTCATCAAATTTCGTCGTACGCCAATCATAGTAGAACAGATCATGCAAAAGTCCAGCACGCGCTGTTGCTTTAGCATTGCCACCCCATTTTTTTGCGAGCAGATAACTATAGTAAGAAACACTGATGGAATGCTCCAAACGAGTGGAATGAACATGCTGTGTGTAATTCGCTAATTTTTTCACTGCTTCTGTTTCTAAAAGATCTTCTACATAAGACATATATTCTTCGTCTTCACGCCATTTTTCTGTCATAATTATCGATCTGCCACCTTTTTGAATTTCATTTTCTTCTGAAATTGATCTAAGTATACCACCAGTGTTCGGATTATTCTAGTCGCCTTGGATAAAATAGCCAAAGCTTAATAGTTCCTTAATCATAAAGAAAAATGATAAAGAACAATCCCTGCCGCAACCCCAACATTCAACGATTCCGCATTTCCTTTCATCGGGATATATACGTTCTGATCAGTCAAAGACAAGATTTCCTGACTTACCCCCTGACCTTCGTTCCCCATGATTATTGCGAAGTTATCTGATTTTTCTACTTTGTCTAATGCGTGTGCTTCTTCATTTAATTCTGTGCCATACACTGTAAACCCTTTGTCTTTCATTAAAGGAATCACTTCTGTCAAATCTTTTTGCAACACAGGCAAATGATAATTGCTTCCCTGCATGCTGCGCAGCACCTTTGTACTATAAATATCTGCCGTTCCTTTGCCTAATAAAACACCAGCCATATCAAATGCATCTGCCGTACGGATCATCGTCCCTACATTTCCAGGATCTTGTACATTATCTAATAACAGCCATCCTCCTGAAAAATCTGGCGTGCCTTCAGCCGTTAACGCCATCACTGCTAAGATTCCTTGTGGTGTAGGTAGATCCGATACAGCATCCATGACCTCATCCGAAACTAGAAAAGTAGAAATCTCTTTGTTTGCGGCCAGCCAGTCTCCCCATTCTTTCATGCCTCGCTGTGTCACAAAAAGTTCTTTTATTTCTGCATCAGACGACGCAGCTTCTTCAATCAGATGGAACCCTTCCAAAAGATATTCTTCCTTTTCTTCCCGATATTTCTTTTTATGTAGTTTTTTTAATTCTTTGATTCTTGGATTTTTTGCTGATTGGATCTCTTTCACATTCCTCACCTCCCCATGATTATATCATGGAATAGGTGCTTGAGCTTGTTTCATCCTAAAAAAATCGGTATCATTAATTTATAAAATAGGAAAGAAAGGTGACGAACATGCGCAAAGTTAAAATGAACGTCCAAGGACGCGTCCAAGGCGTAGGATTTCGCTACATGACCAAGATGGTCGCTGATCAACTAGGCGTGACTGGAACGGTAAAAAACGAAGACGACGGCTCAGTCACAATCGAAGCAATCGGCAATGACGACATCATCCAGAAATTTATTGAAGAAGTCAAGAAATCACCGAGCCCAAGTGGACGAGTGCAGTATGTGGATGTCCAAGAAGACCCGATGATTGAGGAACGAAAGAAATTTGATGTGGTGGGATAAGGTTGTGAAAAAGCTGGTCTGCATCAAGCATTAAGGACAGGTTGTGAAAAATAGCTCTCCATATTTTTCAACAGGCTGGACTTAATGCCGTAGATGCAAGCTTTTGAACACCGTCGATAAGGTTGTTTTTGAGGCGCTTTGCCTCGAGTATTAAGGAGAAACATTTTCAAAATAGCTTCTCATATTTTGTTAATACCGAGAAACTGACTTTTGAACACCGTCGATAAGGTTATTCTTGAGGCGCTTTGCCTCAAAAATTAAGGACAGCAGTGAAAAAGCTGATCTATCACTTGCAGTGAGTTCATTTGACTCCGCTTTTTCGGGCAGAAAAAAAGTTTTTAGTTTATTAAAGTAAGAAAGAAACACTTGGAATCATTCTACTTTTTCCTAGTATTTCTTTCTTGATTTTTTGTCTTTTTTTCAAAATTTTCCGCTACGTAAAAGAACGAATATTTATATGAAATTTCTATGAAGTTGATTGAATTCCATGCGCTTTTTTAGTATAGTTAAGTTTGTGTAAAAATTATAGAAGAGGAAGTATTCTATGAATAAATGGAAAAACTGGTTATTGGGATCCGGACTTGTCAGTATCCTGCTCTTTTTATCTGGCTGTGTGCGGATGGATTCAAACGGAAACCCTGACACTTCGGGAATCGTTTATCGAGTACTCGTCCATCCTATGGGCCAAGCGATTACATATCTAGTTGAGAATTTCAATTGGTCTTATGGCTGGGCAGTTATTGCAATGACTGTGATCGTCCGTATCATCATCTTGCCACTAGGTATTAGTCAATCGAAAAAAACAATGATCCAATCTGAAAAAATGCAAGCGTTAAAACCACAAGTTGAAGCAGCCCAACAAAAGCTAAAAGCTGCAACAACACGTGAAGAACAAATGGCAGCACAAGCAGAAATGCAGCAAGTATACCGCGAAAACGGATTGAGTATGACCGGCGGAATCGGCTGTCTGCCTCTATTGATCCAAATGCCGATCTTCTCTGCCTTGTACTTTACGGCACGTTACACAGAAGGTATTCGTGAATCATCTTTCTATGGCATCGATCTAGGCTCACCAAGTATGGTACTTGTTGCCATTGCAGGGGTCGCTTATCTGCTTCAAGGATATATCTCAACGATCGGTATTCCTGAAGAACAGAAAAAGACGATGCGTACGATGCTGATCGTCTCTCCTGCTATGATCGTCTTCATGTCGATCAGTGCGCCAGCTGGTGTTACACTTTACTGGGTAGTCGGTGGTGTGTTCAGCTGTCTGCAAACATTCATCACAAACGTTATGATGAAACCACGTTTGAAAGCACAAGTGGCAGAAGAGTTGAAACAAAACCCACCAAAACAAGTCGTCACTCCAAGAAAAGATGTGACAGAATCAGCTAAACCAGCTGACAGCAAACAAGCAACCAAACAAATCAAGCAACCGAAAAACAGTACAAACAACAAAGGCCGCAATGCAGGAAAGCAACAGAAGCGGAAGTAGATAGTAAATAAGAGTGTAATAAAAATTCATTAACAGTTTTAGCAATTAAAAATATCGACCAAGATTTTTGAAAAAGAAATCTGGTCGATATTTTTATTTAAGTGAATGTTTAATTTGAATCATCGATTGATCGCTATCTAATTGCAGCAGCATCTTTTTATGAAGAAACAACTTTTTCTTATCTATCAACGTAGACAGGTGTTGCTGTTTCTTCTAATAGTGTACTTAATTCTTTAATATTTTGTTTTCCTTCTTCTAACATCCAACTACTCGCTTTTTCTTCGCCTTCGGTAACAAAAGGTACTACTCCCTTCGCCCATGTTGCTCGCCCACATAAGACACCATTGAATGTCGAACCTGATTGTTTTGCAAAACGCAATGTATCTTGAAATAGTGCAGCGCTGACTCCCGCACTTAAAAAAATAAACGGTTGTTCAGTCACTTTCGATTGTTCATAGAAATACGCGGATGCCTCTGCTTGACTATAACAAGTCTCTTGCCCATATCCTTCCACAAATCTCATATTCACTGGTACTTCTACTTTCAATACATCCACTTGATAACGTTCTTTTGAAAATTCTCGCATGGCTTCAATCACTTTATGCGGTTTTACTTTTGCATAGTCAAGAGAAGACGGATCGCCAATAGTTGCATCGTAAGAAAGGAGCTCTAAAAAGAAAGGTATGCCTTCTGCTTCGCATTCTGAACCAATCCGTTCTATAACTATTTGTTTTTGCACATTAATCTCTACTGGTTCATCAACGTCATAGTACAATAAAAATTTACAAGCATCCGCACCCACTTCTTTTAACCTTTTCACTGACCAACTATTCAGTAAATCTGGTAGTCGGCCTGGCATTTTCGCATCATAGCCGGTTTTTTCATAAGCTAGCAACAAACCACATTCTTTCTCTCGAAGCGCTGCTGCAGGCAGACCATATTCTGGATCGAGTAAAATAGCGGAAGCATACGGAGTCAGGTACTGAGAAACCATCTGTTTAAATTGGATGATATCTTCTGATGTAGCTTCTTTATATTGGTTGATCATTTTCTTCAAAGCACCACGTTGGTCGATAGCTAGCGCGCTAATAATTCCAGCTTCATCCGTCAATCGCTTCAAACGTTCCTGTTTTTCTATACTCATTTTCTTCATATATCTTCACCTATTTCTTTAGTTAATATTGTAGCTATTTCTATTTTTGATTTTGCAGCTCTCAACTGTTCTGTAACCTCTTTTCGCATCAATGATCGTGCAACGAGAGACAATAATTTCAAATGAGTCGTTCCTGCTTCTGAATCTGGGATAAATAACGCAAAAATAAAATCAACTGACTGTCTATCTAAACTGTTCCATTCAATTCCTTTTTTCAGTGTGACGATAATCAAACTAGGTTCATTGATTGTTTGAGACTTCGCATGAGGGATAGCAAAACCTGACATTATTCCTGTAGTACCTTCTTTTTCTCTTTCCAGAAGTTTTTGATATACTTCTTTTTCGTCATGAGCGATTCCTAAACAGAATGTTTGCTTTGCTAAAAACTTAAATGCTTCTTCTTGATTATCTAATGGCTGTTGTAAAAAAATGTTCTCTTCATGAATGATTGTCATGATAAACCTCCTGCTCTTCCTTCTTCGTTAACTGTACGATTTGCTGCTTTATTATCCCTCTTCTTGTCTTTATCAGTTACTCTTTTCTTTTGGATCAAACCTAGTATCACTCCACCAACGATCGAACCAATAAGAATCGCTGTAACCCATTGGATTTTTCCCGTCACTACAGGTAACACTAAAAAACCGCCATGTGGGGCTGGTACTTGGACACCAAACAGATAGGTCAAGACAGCAGCAATTGATGAACCTAACATCATCGTTGGTAATACTCGGATCGGGTCTTTCGCAGCAAACGGAATAGCTCCTTCCGTAATATGAGTTGATCCTAAAATAAAATTAACCAAACCTGCATTACGATCATTAGTATCAAAATATTTACCAAACAATAAAGTAGCAAAACCAGTAATCAACGGTGGTGCAATGCAAGCTGCTGACACGCCAGCCATAAAAGTCGTGTTTCCTTGTGCCAAAAGAGCTGTACCTGTTACATATGCCGCCTTATTAATCGGTCCTCCCATATCAAACGCACACATGCAACCAACAATCACGCCAAGAACAAGTGGATTCGAATGTTCAAATCCAGCTAAAAAGCTCATCATTCCTTCATTTATAGCCTTCATTGGACCCGCCAACAAAGACATCACGATGCCAATAAACGCTACACCAATAACTGGATATAAGAAGATTGCCTTCAAGCCATCTAGTTGTTTAGGTAAAATTGTCAGTAGCTTTTGCAAAAATAAGACAAAATAACCTGCTAAGAAGCCAGCTAAAATACCTCCTAAAAATCCAGTACCGCCATTCATGGCCACGATTCCACCAACAAATCCAACGACTAACCCTGGACGTTTCGCGATCCCTTCTGCAATATAAGCTGCTAAAACTGGAACCATCATCCCCATTGCTGCATCGCCAACCGTTTTTAACATCGCCGCTGTAGCATTATATTGTGCATGGTCTGGATCAAAAGAATAGATTCCCCAAACGGCAAATGAAATAGCAATCAATACTCCCCCAGCTACCACGAAAGGCAACATATGAGAGACACCATTCATCAAATTTTTATAGATGCTACGACCAAAATTAGCACCACTTATCGTTTCTGATTCTAAAGTATCAACAGCTTCATTATCTGCTAAGATGGTCTCTTTTCCTGCCAATGCTTCGTCAATCAGCCGTTGTGCATCCTTGATTCCTGTACTGACAGAAACATCAATGATTCGTTTTCCCGCAAATCTTTCTGAATGGACATCTTTGTCTGCGGCAATAATGACAGCATCTGCCTGTTTGATTTCTTCAGCCGTTAATTCATTCTCGATCCCAATTTGTCCATGGGTCTCCACTTTGATCGTGATACCTTTTTTCCTAGCTGCTTGCTCTAATGCCTCTTGCGCCATGTAGGTGTGCGCAATTCCTGTCGGACAACCGGTTGCTGCAATTAGTTGATATTTTCCCATCTTTCGAACCTCTCTTCCTTGATTTTGATTTGTTTACTTAATTCCTCCACATCCAAAAAATCAGTCAGTCCTTTACGAAAAGCAGTAGAGCTGCCTACTGCTATGCTTTTACGTAACGTTTCATCAAGCGGTCGTCGATTCATGTATTCTGCTAAAAAAGTACCTAACATGGCATCCCCTGCACATGCTGTATTGACGACTTTTCCTTTTGGTGAGTTTCCTCGAATCACCCTGTCTTTCGTAAAAAGAATCGCTCCTTTCTCACCGAGTGATAACAAAACATTTTCTGCACCTAACTCTACCAGTCGTTGTCCATAAACAAAGTAATCTTCATCTGTAACCATTTTTCGTCCGAACCAAGAAGAAAGTTCTTCCTCATTCGGTTTCAGCAAAAACGGTCGATAGGGTAAACAATCCATGACTTCTTGATCACTACTATCAATAATCAAATGAATCTCCTTTTCCTGACAAATCCGACTGATTTCTACTAAAACCTTCGGAGACATTCCTCTTGATAAACTCCCAGAAACACAAAGATAATCCTCTGCTTGTAATGCTCTTATTTGATTTAAAAAATTATGGACAGCTGCCCGCGGTATTTCAGGTCCTTGATTCACTAATTTGTATTCTTCTCTCGTTTGATTGACTTGTGTAAATACATTGATACGCGTCATACCAGGCACTTCAATAAACTCTGTTTGGATTTGTTTCTTCTGTAAATAGTCTTCTATATATTTTCCTGTGAAACCAGCAGAAAAACCTAATGCTGTACTTGGGTAATCTAGCATCTTTAATACTAGTGACACATTCACCCCTTTTCCGTTTGCCTGAATGTCATCCTCTTTTGTGCGGTTTACCATAAAAGGATGCATCTCCTCTGTTTCAATAAATAGATCAATTGCCAAATTCATCGTGCATGTGTAGATAGACATAACCAATGACCTCCTTGACTCTATTATGAAATACGCGAAAGAGAAAATGTTTTCTTAATCGTTCCAACACAAAGAAAACCTTTACATTTATAAACACATCGTGCTATTTTTTAACTAACTTTTAGTGAAAGAAGGAAAGAATATGGATCACAAATTAAGTGAAACAGAACAGTACCTCTGGAACTTTATCGAACACCACATCCTAGAGATCCCTAACTACTCCATCGTGAAACTAAGTGAACAAGCGAATGTCTCAACAGCCACCATTGTTCGGACAATGAAAAAGAAAGGCTATGAAGGGTTTACTTCGTTTAAGCATCATCTAAAAGAAGGAGAAAACAAGAACATCAATTTTTCTTTCTTAGATAAAGTAGACAAAGGTATCCGCCGAGCCATTCTAAAAAATGAACAAGAAGTGGTACGTACAATCAATATGTTGGAAATCGGGAACATTGAAGATGCAATACAAAGAATCAAATTTGCTGACCGGGTTTTTGTCTTTGCACGAGGATTTTCAGAAATGATTGGTCAAGAGATGCTCGTAAAACTTCAATTAACAGGAAAAAATTGTCAAATGCATACTGATCCAGAAATCATCAAAAGCATCAGTCGGAAACTAACTAAGAAAGACAGCGTTATTTTTGTTTCTTTGAACGGCGAGACAAAAGAACTCGTCACCGCCGCAAAGAATTGCTATGATGCAGAGATTGGTTCGATTCTAGTTACAGCCAATCATTCCTCTACACTCAAAGATTATTGCGAGATAAATCTCGTAGGTTTCAAATCAGAAGGTTCGTATTTCCCTAATTATGAAGTACGTTCACGCTTGCCTCTCCAGATCATCGCGAGAATTCTGCTCGATGCCTATGCATTGCGTATGGGGGAGAATTGAGGGGATTTGATTTGCGGTTGATAACGATTGCTAGAAAAACAGTTAAAAATGCTTTATGTGTTTCGGTACTATAATTTATTAGTCTCATTTCCCATTTTAGATAAAAGCTATCGTGTACTTTAGTATGTCTAAAAATACTACAAAATAAATAAACAAATGGGATAATAAAAAATCTGGTACAGAAGCTTACGCATTCTGTTCCAGATTTGGATTGATAAAAATTCACATTTTTCAATTCTTATAAGCTATTTAAATCACTTTCTTACTGAACAAAGTTCTAATTTATCAACTTATTTGTAAAAACTATTTTTTCCTTAATAAATCCAGAAACGGATTTGCCTTAAATAGAGTAGTAGTCATTAAATAAATAGGCAAAGCAATAACAAACTGTATAACATTAGTCAAAATACTACTTGATAAATTGCTTGTTAAATAACGTGTTACTATACACATAAGCATTCCGCCTAGCAAAAAGATTCCAATTTTACGATATTCGAATTTAAAATCTGTACTTTTTAGAAAAGATCTGGTTCTTACGAAAGTTACAAAGCATTCTGCTAAAATATTCGAAAAAACTACCCCAAAAAAACCAATAGTTGGTAACAATATTAAATTGGCTATGATATTGATGATGGCACCAACAATTACTGATTTGTTATATTCCTTGACGTGCCCTATCGGCATTAAATATTGTCTGGAAATTGACATACCTAACGGAACAATTACTATTAGAGCTGAAAAATAAGGAATAACATTATTGATGTATATAAATTTTTCTCCAAAAAACCACGGCACTAATTTGTCATAAACAGTTAGCATACCAAACATAATAGGTATTGAAAAATATAATTGTAAATGTATAGTTTTCTCCATCATTCGAACGATTCTAGACACATTTTCTTTTGCAAAAAAGCCAGTCATATGAGGTAATAACACTAAGTCTAACGTAGTAATAATGGTTATAAAAACGGTATTCAATTGCAATGAGTTAGTGAAATATCCAACCGCCATGCTGCCCATAGTAAATCCTAAAAGCGTTTTATTCAAATTTGTATACAACATAATAGCTATTTGCGGTATAAAATATTCAAATGATCCCTTTAGGTGATTAAAGCTATTTCTTATACTTACTTTTACAAAATGAATATATTTAGGAATAAACAGCCAAACACTTATTTGCGAACATACTAAACCTAACGCTTGAATAAGTGTATATTTTAATGCATCTCCTTCATTTTTTATAAAGAAAACAATTAAAACAAACGTAACAATTTGTACCAATAAATTAGAAATACTAGTTTTTTTAAAATCTTCAATCCCCATAAAAAACCACGAAACATCAAAAAATACGGCTATAATCGTCAAGGATTGTATCAATAAATAAATTTTATTTTCTAAGAAGAAAGTTAAAGCAAAATAAAACATAAGAACAAAAATAGTTGTCATTGCTTTAAACATCAGTATTTCCCAAAATACTTTTGATAATTCTTCTTTATTTCTGTTAAGTGTTAAAGTAATTTCTCTATTCCCATAAATACCAACGCCTAATCCTGCAACTAAAACAAAATATTGAGCAATTGAAAAAGTATAATTATAAATACCAATTCCACTTGGACCTAACGCATTCGATACTATTGGAATAGTAATTATAGGGATAATGATTTTAGTAATTTGAAACAAACTCTGATAAAAAAAATTTCTAGCTATATTTTTCATGGTTTAATCCCGTCTAAAAATATCTCTCGTATAAACTTTTTCTTTCACTTCAGCTAAAGTCGGCTCCATACGATTTGACACAATCACATCTGACATATTCTTGAATTCTTCAAAGTCTTTAACCACTTTAGAATTAAAGAAATCTTCCGCATCTAATGTTGGTTCATAAACAACTACTTCGATCCCTTTTGCTTTGATCCGTTTCATAACACCTTGAATTGATGAATAACGGAAATTATCTGAATTAGCTTTCATCGTTAAACGGTAGATTCCTACAGTTTTAGGTTTTTTCGCTAAAATTTGTTCTGCAATAAAATCTTTTCTTGTCGTATTTGCATCTACAATTGCACTGATGATATTGCTTGGAACATTTTCATAGTTTGCTCTTAGCTGCTTTGTATCTTTAGGTAAACAATATCCTCCGTAACCAAATGAGGGATTATTATAGTGAGAGCCAATTCGAGGATCTAATCCTACGCCCTCAATGATTTGTTTTGTGTTCAATCCTCGAGATTCAGCATAAGTATCTAACTCATTAAAGTATGCAACGCGTAAAGCAAGATAAGTGTTTGAAAACAACTTGATTGCTTCCGCTTCAGTAGGATGTGTCAACAGAACTGGTACATCTTTATCTAAAGCGTTCCGTTCAAACATATCCGCTGTTTCTTGCCCTCTATCAGAGCACTCTCCTACAACAATTCGAGAAGGATGTAAGTTATCATACAATGCCTTTCCTTCTCTTAAAAATTCTGGGGAAAAAATAATATTCTCTGTTTTAAATTTTGCTTTTAATTCTAATGTATATCCTACAGGAACAGTGGACTTAATAATAAAGGTTGCATCTGGTCGAACGATCAGGGCTTTTTCAATAACATCTTCAACTGTGGAAGTATTAAAGTAATTTTTCTTTTCATCGTAATCCGTTGGTGTAGCAATGATCAAGTAATCACCAAAAAGTACAGCTTCCTCAAAATCTTTAGTAAATTCCACATTTAAATCATCCCGTTCGAGAAACTCATGAACTTCTTTATCCTCTAAAGGTGATTGTCTGTTCCTTAGCATATCGATCTTTTCCTCAACGATATCATATGCTTTTACATTTTCGTGTTGGCTAAGTAATAACGCGTTGGCTAAGCCAACGTAGCCGAGACCAAAAACTGAGATATTCATCCTTTACGTTCTCCTTTTCAATTGCTTCCATGTCAATATTTTTTTCGGAATTATTATTGCTAATATAGGTTTAAGTATATATAGGTATTGCAATTTGGTAATTTCTAAATTTCTAAAATTCTTATATTTAAACTTGAATTCTCCTACTCTATTTTTCCAAGATATTTTATTATAATAGTTTTTGTCTTGATAATAATAAACCAGATTTTCTTGCAAATTATAGCCTTTCAATCCCTCTGCATATAATCTTAAATATAAGTCATAGTCTTGGCCTCTAACCGTATCTCGGGAGACCCTATAACCGCCTACCTTTTCTAAGGCTGATTTTCTAAACATAACTGACGGATTAATAAAAGGACTTGTTTTAATTAGATCAGTTATTGTAGGAACTTCGGGAGCTTTAAGTGTGCCGTAAATACCATCAAAATCCCATAAAAAAGCATTACTTCCTACAAAATCAAAATTTTGGTGGCTATTTAAAAATTTGTATTGTTTCATCATGCGATCTTCGTGACAGTAATCATCATCGTCTAATTGCATAATAAATTCTCCTCGGGATTTGCTTATCGCTTTATTTCTTGTATATGCGCTTTTGGAGTTTGTTTCATTCTGATATATCTTAATTCTTTTATCTTTTTTGCTAATTTCTTTTAAAATATCCCAAGTTCTATCACTAGAACAATCATCACATATAATAATTTCAAAATCTTGATAGGTTTGTTTAAGAATAGAATTTACTGCTCGTTCTATTGATTTTTCTGCATTAAATGTGGGAATTATAACACTGATCATAAAAATCTCCTTTTAAATTCAAACTACAAATTAAGTTTAATAATCATTTATTACTTTTGTATAAAATAAATTAGATAATATATTAAATAAAATAAAAAATAAAGATAATTTACTTCAAATAAATACTTAAAAATAATTAAAAGCATCCGTAATTATAAGCTTAATGACACTTGTATAATATTAATTATTTTTAAATCTTGTTTTTACTTCTTTAGTAAATAAAATAGCTACTAAACACCATAATAGTCGAGAATTCTGTAAAGAAATACTTAAAGAATAGCTTAAGAGCGTTAACATCAAAAAGACTATTTCCCAATATTTTGCTATAACTTTAACTACTATTTTCCAAGAAATCATTAGAATTGAAATCAATAATGGCACTACTCCCCATTCCACACCTAATTGTAAGTAAGTGTTATGCGCTATAATATTACTCCCCGTCATATAAGTTGCAATATTAGAATAATCAACAAATCCTATTCCTAAAAAATTCGTACTTCTCATAATGCTAATAGCTGTATTCCATGCATGTGCTCTATCTGAGCCTTCAGCGTTAACAGCAGTATCAAAATTATCAAATAATACTGTTGTCCGAGATAACTGAGGGGAACTACCTATAATATTGGTAAATAGCAAATTTATTTTATCAAACTCAAACCATATAATTCCTATTAATATGGCTATACCAAAAATAAACACGATTATCTGTTGGGCCGTTTTTTTATTTATAAAAAATTGATATATTAAGTAAGCAAAAATAATAAACATAAAAATCAGCAAAGATGTTTTAGATGCACTCAATATGATTGTATATACATAAGTAATAATAGTTATTAAGTTTAAAAGTTTAGATTTAAATTTGTTAAAAACCCATACACAAAAACCACTAATTTGCATATAACCAAAAAAATTGGGATCATTCATAAAACCTTGTAATCTTAATTCACCAAATAAAATTATGGATTGTAAAGATCTAGGCCCTAAATAGAAAATCACTAAACTTATTATTCCTAAAATTATAGTTCCATACATAAGTCCTTTTAAAAAAAGTGACTTCATTGTTGCATTCAAGCTAAAAATAGACATAAAAATACAGAGATAAAGAAGATTAATCAAGAATTTTATTATTGTAATAGTTATAGAAGTTAAACTAATAGGTATAGGTATCCATATACCTATTAGTGATGTAGCAAAAAGTCTAAAACAAATTATAAACAAAAAATATAAAAATATGAAACTGTTTAAATAGAATAATTTTTTATAAATTAAATATCCGAATAGTAACATTAAAAAAATATCACTTAAAGCAATATTTATACCAGAAATTACTTGAGATATATTCATTGAAAAACCTATAAAAAAAACTAAGAAAGAAATTATTTTATTGTTATTTAAATCATACTGAGGTGAAAAACTTTTATTTTTTGTTCTCATGTTATTTCTCCTGTAGCTCCTAGTCTATTTCACTATGATAAACTTTTTTCAACTCATCCAATACATTTTTTAAAGAATAATTTTGAACTGATTTAAATGCATTTTCTTTTATAAAGTTTAAGTCATCTTCATCGTACTCTTTTAATAAAAATTTAGTAATAATTTGTATAAATTCTTTTCTGTCATCTAGAGAAAAAAGAAAACCATTTATATTATCTTGAATTAAATCAGAGTTCCCTCTTATCTTTGAACCTATTACAGGAACTCTACAAGCCATTGCCTCCATAATGGAGACAGGTAGTCCTTCTCTCTTTGAAGGAAAGATAAAGAAATCACAAATTTTCAAAAGTTCTAAGATATCCGTTCTGTAACCCAGTAACTCTATTTTATCTTCTAAATCGTATTGTTTTATCTTTGCTTGTAATTTTTCTTTCAATACTCCGTCACCACAAATTAAATATTTAAAATTTACGTTATTGAAATCTTTTAAGCAATCAATAACTAATTCATGGTTCTTATTGTCATTGAGTTCTCCAATCGAAAGTAAAACAATTTGTTCATTTAAAATTTTTAATTCCAACTTTTTTTGTTGTCTATCAATTTCAATATTTTCTATTTTCTGAATATCTACGCCTACACCGTGAACTAAATGTACATTCTTAATAGGAAATAATTTTCTGGCTCTAACATAATCTTCTTGATTTATTACAATTAATTGATCAGTATATTTAGACAAGTAATATTCAATTGGAAAATATAACATCCAGTTAATTAACGGAGCACCTTTATAAAAGTGAAACCCATGAGCTGTATAAATAACTTTAACATTATTTGTTTTTCCTACTAATCGAGAAATAGCTCCTCCTATTGGTGAATGACAATGTATAATATCAATTTTATTATCTGCAACGACTTTTTTTAACTGTTTATATGCAATAAGATGATTTTTCACCTGCTTCATATTACGCGAAAAATCAATTTGATGAATTTTTACTCTCATCTGTTTTAGTTTAGCTGTAAGTAGTTCTTTTTTTTGAATACTCATGTTACCGGGGTTTTCAAAATTGGCTGCTACTTCTACCTTATAACCTAAACTCAATAATAACTTAATATTCTCCATATTAAATTGATCTATCATTGATGCAACTGAAGCAACAATTAATACTCTCTTCATCTTTATTTTCTCCTACCTTGTCCTACTTTTCTCATACACCAAATTCCCAAACGCCTTATTCGTCAATCGTCCGATTTTTCCTGGTACATATCCCAGTAAGCGTATTGCCCAATTCATATAAGAGAAAAGGTAAATCTTTTTCCCATTTGCTTGAGCAATGTCTCTCACCATATGACTTGTACGAACATATTGATCATTTTGTGGAAAAAATACGCCACTATCTTGAGCATCGATTCGTTCTTTGACAAACTCAGATAACTTATCAATATGCAGCATTGATCGTTCATTTTTTACATCGGGAAAAATAGGCAATTTATTTGCCAACTTGACCAATTGTTGGTAGTTCCCCTTACTCCCCGGTCCATAGATCATTGGTGGACGTAAAATAGCAACATGGAAAGTATCATCATCTAATGGTTGTAAGCCAATTTCCGCTTGCAGTTTGCTGTCGCCATAGAAATTGGAAGGATTTGGTTTGGTATCTGGAGTGATTACACGTTTTTTGTTGATATTTGTTTCTTCACCATAAATAATGATGGAACTCATATAAATGAATTGTCCGTTCTTTCCTGATAGATCTTGTTTATATTTTTTTGCTGTCTCAATTGCAAGGTCTCGATTGACCGCATAATAAAGCTGTTTAGTTTCTTCGCTTACTTTAGATACATCTGCGTGCGCGATACCTGCTACATGAAAAACCGTATCATACCTCGAAAAGTCATGTTCTCGCCATGCGTCACCTCGTACACTTAGTGTGTCGATTTGATACTCGTCTTGAAATTGTGTCATCCATTTTTTAAAAGATGTACCAATATAGCTGTTTGCACCAGTAATCAGGATCTTTTTCATTTTGCATTCTCCTTTTTCACCGAACCAGTTCCGCCTTCGACAACGCCGTCGCTTTTAAAGACGGAGATTATAGTTCCAAAAAAGCATTTTAGATCCATCATTGGTGTGATATTTGCTGTGTACTGTCCATCTAAACGTGCTTTGTAGTCGATCTCTAATTCATCACGTCCACTGATCTGTGCGAGGCCTGTTAGTCCTGGACGGATATCATTTGCGTGGTACTTGTCTCGTTCTTCAATCAAATCATATTGGTTCCATAGCGCTGGCCGTGGTCCGATGACTGCCATGTCACCTTTTAATATATTAAATAATTGTGGTAGTTCATCCAGACTTGTTTTTCTAAGGAATTTTCCTACTCGTGTAATAAAAAAGTCAGGATTTGATAACAAATGAGTTGGTGTCTCTTGAGGCGTATCTACTTTCATTGTTCGAAATTTATAGATATAAAAATGGGATTTGTTTTTTCCTACCCGTTTTTGTTTAAAGATGACTGGACCTTTTGAATCGATTTTGATAGCTATACATAGAATCAAAAGAATTGGTGACAATACGATGATACCAACTAAAGATAATAAAAAATCTATCCCTCTTTTTAAACCGTCTTTATACACTTTACTCCCCCTACTTATTTGAAGCATTTGCAAAAGTGACAATGTCTTTAGCCAATTGTTCGTCGTCTTGCGGCAAGCTGTTGACGAATTCCATCACTGTTTGCATGGAGTAACCTTTGATGTTTCCTACAAAGATTTTCTCATAAACTGCTTCATCATTTCTTTCCTTATCCAACAATAGTTCTTCATACAGTTTTTCCCCTGGGCGGATACCTGTTTCAATGATTTCGATCTCGTCTTCGCTATATCCGCTCAATCGAATCATGTTTTTGGCTAGATCTACGATTTTCACTGGTTCGCTCATATCTAAAATAAAGATTTCGCCGCCTTTTGCTAATGCACCAGATTGAATAACTAAACGACTCGCTTCAGGAATCGTCATGAAATATCGGGTCATACGAAAGTCTGTTACAGTGACTGGCCCTCCTTGAGCAATTTGTTCCCGGAATACTGGAATCACGCTTCCACGAGAACCAAGGACATTCCCAAATCTGACAGCTGAGAATTTCGTACAGCCTTCTTCATTCAACCCAGTCACGATCATTTCAGCGATTCGTTTTGTTGAACCCATGACGTTTGGCGGATTGTTGGCTTTATCTGTCGAAACCATGACGAAGTTTTTTACTTTCGCTGCTTTGGCTGCTTCTGCTACATTTTTTGTACCGAAAATATTGTTTTTGACTGCTTCTTTTGGGTTATATTCCATCAATGGTACATGCTTATGAGCGGCTGCATGGTAAACGATATCTGGGTGGTATTGTTCCATGATCTCATTGATTTTCTTACGATCTTGGATATCTGCGATGATCGGTACGATTTCTGTAGGACACTTTTGATGATGCGTGCGTAATTCACGGTCAATCAAGTAAATCGAGTTCTCTCCATGACCTAGAAGTAATAGTTTTGCAGGGTCAAACTGGATGATTTGCCGGCAGATTTCTGAACCGATCGATCCTCCTGCACCGGTGACCAGAATGACTTTGTTCGTGATCTGGTCTTTGATGGATTCGATATCCAACTCTACCTCATCTCTTCCCAGTAAATCCACTACGTCGATGGTTTTTAGTTTTGATACGCTGATTTTCCCTGAAGCAAGTTCTTCCATAGAAGGCATCGTGTTGACTTTCACATGAGCGGATTCGACTAACTCAAAGATTCTTCGCAATTTTTTTCTTGATAAAGAAGGGATAGCGATCGTTACCATTTGGATGTCATATTTTTCAATCAATTCCGGTATATCTTTTAACGACCCCAGTACTTTTTTTCCTGAAAGATACGTATTTCTTTTATTCGGATCATCATCCACGAATCCAACGACATGGATATCTTGAGCCGTTTTGGATCCAAGAAAACTGTTGTATAAAATACGTCCACCTTCGCCGGCCCCAACGATCAAGGTATTTTTAGCGGAATCTGTTGATAGATACCTCATATTTTTTGTTTCGATATAGATACGCCAGATCAATCGGCTGCCAATGATCAATAATAGCGAAAGTAGGTATGCAAAGATGACTAAACGTAAACTGTATTGTTTATTTATGAAAAGCAATACGATGATACTTGAGGCCGCACTTGCAGATAACGAACCAAAAATCGCAATCATCTCTCTTAAATTGGTGTAACGATTGATTCGAGTGAATACTTTGAAAAAACTACCATATAATAGATAAAAAACAATCGATAACCCGTTGGAGATTAAAATAAGATCTATTGGTATAGCTACAAACGGCTCCATAAAATTAACCGCTGCACTATTTGCAGCAATTAATAACAAGCTGTCTACTAAAATCAAAGTAATGATTTTTCTTCTTCTTGTTAAAACAAACACACTACATTCCCCCTAAAATAAACCAAACTTCTTCTTTTTTACCTCTTCATAGACTGGATAACTGATCTCATCCCCGTTGATCAGGTCCTTTGCGACTTGTTTCATCTGTACTACTTTTTCCTTACCAAAGTCCTTGGCGATTTGCTCATAACATTCTTTTAAGTAAAAGGTGCGTTTAGAGACCCCATGGGCATCGGAAGCAGCCATTTGCACGAGGTTATGTTTGACCATCGTTTTGGCTGTTTTCTGGATATCTTTGCCAAATACACCGACATAACTTGGTGCGGTGAGTTGGGCCAAGCATCCCATATCTAGGAATGGCAGCAAATGATTCGGGTCTTTACGAAAATGCGCGTTGCGTTCTGGATGGACGATTACTGGTGTCTTTCCTAGTTGTAACAACTCAAAAAAGAGCCGTTCTGCATATAACGGCACTTCCAGTGTCGGAAATTCGATTAGAAGATATGTATCATCTAAATCTGTAAATAAAATTTCATCTCGGTGGATGTCTTCAATCAGTGTTCCGGTAATACGTACTTCTTGTCCTTCCAATAACGTCAAAGGCAATTGTCTTTTCTCTAATTCTGCTTGTAACGAAGCGACTAGAGAAATGACTTGTGATTTTTCATTGCTGTATTTTCCATTATTGTGATGGGGTGTGCATAAAATATGTGTGATCCCTTGTTGAATCGCTTTTTCAGCCATGGCGATACTGGCATCTAAGTTTTCTGCTCCGTCATCGATTCCTGGCAGGATATGGCAATGTAGATCGATCATTTCTCTTGTCTCCTCTCTTTTTATTTCTTAATTCCCGTAGTAATAGCCAGCATCTTTGCTGTGTTCTGCCCCATTGTATACAACACCAAGGACTCGCGCTTGTACCATATCCAGCAATTCTTTTGCTTTAGTCAATGATTCTTTACGTGACGTATTTTCCCGTACGACCAATAAGGTACCATCCGTTTTGGAAGACATGATCTGCGCATCTGTTACAGCAACGACTGGCGGCATGTCGAAGATTACTACATCAAATAGTTGTCTTGCTTCTGCTAAAATCTGATCCATTCTTGGCGAACTTAGTAGTTCTGATGGATTTGGTGGTTTAGGTCCACTTGGCAGAATCGACAAATTGTCGACTGGTGTTCGTTGGATCTCATCTGCTACACTTCCTGATGAACTAAGGACAGTACTTAATCCGCTTGCGTTGTTCAACTTGAACGTTTTATAGATGACGGGCTTACGTAAGTCTGCATCGACTAGCAGCACCCGTTGACCGGATTTGGCAAAAACAACGGCAATGTTTGCTGCAGTGGTCGATTTCCCTTCTTCAGGTCCTGATGAAGTCACAACAATCGTTTTGATTTGCTGACCAGCTGCGGAGGCAAACTGGATATTCGTCCGAATCGTACGATATTGTTCAGCGATTGGTGAAGAGGGATTGGTGAGTGTGACCAAACTGACTGCATGAGTTTGGGTTGCTTTTTGTTTCTGTGTTCGTGCCATTTTTCTTTCCTCCTAGACTCTTGAGCGGCTTCTGCGTGATGGCGCTGTTTTATCGTTTGTAGCTTTTGGTTGTGTCGGAGCTGGTCCTTTTTTACGGATACCAGCATTCAATTCTTTCGCTGACATTTCTGGTACAGTCCCTAAGATTGGGAAGCCTAATGTATCCGTCACATATTTTTCATCTTTTACTGTCCGGTCAAGTAATTCAAATAAGAAAGCTAGACCTACACCTACCATCATTCCTAACACTAAGCCAATCACTAGATTCAATTTATTATTTGGCGAAACAGGTGTCGTATTGGCAACTGCACCTGAGATGATCGAGATTTTATCGACATTCATCACATCTTTGGCGTTCTCTTGGAATACTTGTGACGTTGTATTAGCGATTTGTTGAGCCGTCACTGCATTTGTGCTTGTTGCTTGGATCGAGAACATTTGTGAATTTTGTGACTGATTGACGGAGATGGCATCTTTGATTTGTCCAGCAGTCATTTTCACATTGTCTTCTGTTTCTAAACGATCTTTGACTTCATTTAGTACTAGATCACTGACGATCATATCCTTATACGTATTGATCATTTGCAGGTTCGTATTGACATCATTGACATTTGCAGTATCTGATTGTGGCAGTGTCACGATCAATTGGGCTTGTGAGCTGTATTTTGGCGTCAAGATGAAAAACGTCACGATGCCTGAGATGGCCAAGCCAGCAAACATTGAGATGAGGATTGTTATCACGTGTTTGCGTAATGTTTCAAAAATTTCTTTCAAGCTGATTGTCTCTTCCATTTTTTCTCCACTTTCCTATTTATTCTCTAGATTCATTTGATCTTTTAATTCTTTTTTCACACGGTCAAGTTCTTGATCGCTGACTTTTTGGTATGAGATATTGTCTTGCATGAAGCCCTCTCCTTGCAGCTGATCTTGCTTGATCGTAACAAATGCATCCCGGTAATCTAAAGCGATTTTTTTCATTTCATCAAAGCTCATGTCTGTTTTCATATTCGACTCTAGAGCATTCAAAACGGATTGATAGTTGCTTACACCGTTCAGACTCAATACTTTTTTCGCTACACCTTCTACGATCTTTCTTTGACGCTCTTGTCTACCATAGTCACCGTTTGGATCTTCATAACGCATACGAGAATAAGATAATGCCTGATCCCCGTTCAATGTGATTTTACCGATCGTAAAATCATAGCCATCTTGTGAGAAGGTGAGGTCATTATTGACTTCGATACCACCAACTGCATCAACGAGTTCTTTTAGACCTTTCATATTGATTGAAACATAGTGGTCGATTGGGATGTCTACATATTTTTGTACGGTATCCATTGCCATGGCAGCTCCGCCGAATGCGTAAGCGTGGTTGATCTTGTCTTTTGTGTCATGACCAACGATGTCGACATACGTATCCCGAGGAATGCTGACAATCGTTGTCTGTTTATCTTCAGGACTGACTGTGGCAACCATCATCGTATCTGATCGTCCTTGATCGACCCGTCCTAAATCTCCCGTATCGATCCCCATCAATAGGACAGAGAAGGATTCTTGTTTGTCCAGATCAACTGGTTTTGTTCGTTCTCCTTGGGTTCGTTCCACTGATTCGTAAGTTTTTTCAATAGAATGTGAGAGATCTAGATATAATTTTGCTCCTACTCCTACGATTGCTAATACTAGTACGACAAGAATTGCTAAAATAATTAGAAATATCTTTTTCCCTCTTGATTTTCTTCTTCGTTTTGCCATAGTTTCCTCCGTTTGCTAGCCTTGCTTGAATTCTCGCTTATTAATAGCTCGTATTGCTATAGCCCATTTGCTGAGCGACTGTTTCTGCTTTTGACGCGTATGCGGCTCTTATTTTTTCATTCCGGATCTGTTCGATGAGACTGAGTGCGGTCAAATATTGATCATAAGTAGCAGTAGTTGTTACTTGTCCGTCTTTCAGCATCGTATCGAATAGCTGATCTAGTTGCGTGACTTGTGCAATTTGGGTATCAGCGAATCCTAGATATTGCATAACGACCGTTTTCCAAGCACTATCCTTAAAAAAGCTCATATTTTCACGTATATGGGCGACATCTGCACTTGCTAACTTTTCTTTGATGATGACATCATCCACAGCTTGCTGCCAGTTTGATACGTTTTTAGTAAATAATTTATTGACAGCCGTCTGGATCTTCAGTTTTGATTCTGCATCCTCTAACTGCGTTAAGATTGCTTTCTTTTCTTCTTGGATCGCAGCAGCTTCATTAGGTAATTCTGATTCCTTGATGTCATAATCATCTGCCGAAAGTTTGATAGAAGATAGTTTATGTGACAAATTTGAAACTGTTTCTTCTGTTATTTCAGGATTTAGGAAAATTTTTTCTTTTGTACTGTACAGCTTATCTACTTCTTTTGATAAAGAGGTCACGGTGTCTTTTTGATTGGTGATGGCAGATTCTGCGTAATTGATCCGTTGATGATGTTGCCGCTGATTATTGAGATGGTATCCAAACAAGCAAATCACAATAGCGCCTGTGCCTACCGCCACAGTAGCCAATAACTTGACGAACGGCTTTTCCATAGATTCACTCCTAAATATTGATGATAGATAAATAAAGATGTGATTCATTCACATCAGAATGAGCGCTTTTTATTTTAAAAGCATAATTAAACTAATATATTCATAGAAATATTTATAAACGGGTTTTCCCTATATAATCATACCACAAACAGTTTTCTTGACTAGGGAAATTTCTAATTTAAAAGTAAATAAAACAATAACAAGATTGTTATTAATCGTTTTCATTTTTATTTCCTCACTTTTCATGAGCGTTTTGAAAATTCGAACAAATAATAAAATAACAAAAATTATTAAAATAGAATTAATAACAGCTATTTATATTTATAACAAAAAAAACAGAGACACAGCACGTTTCGTGCATGCTCTCTGTTTTTCAAACAAAAGACTATTTTGTGATGATTTGATCCAAGCTTGCTAATGACAAAGCCATGGCAGCTATTTGACTAAGTTGTGTTAGTCGGTTCTTACGTACTGCTGGTTCATCAGCCATGACCATCGTTTGATCAAAATAATTTTCGATCAGTGAACGAAGAGCGACAAGCTGGTCGTAGTTTTCGTGGATCGTTTGGTCAGCAAAACTTGCTTTCATTGCTTCTACTGCTTTGTGTAATTCTTTCTCTGCGTCGTTTTCGAACAGCTCAGGGTCTACTTCTGATTGTTTTTCAAGCTGCGCTTTTTTCGCTAAGTTCACGACACGTGTCAAAGCTTCCATTGAAGGTTTGAAGTCTTCATCTGCAAGATGTTGTTTGAACAATTGTGCTGCTGCAAATACTTTTGTCAGATCTTTTTGTTCCGCATTCAAAACAGCATCGATGACATCATGACGAATATTCTTCGTTGTCAATAATTGGCGCAGACGACCTTTGATAAAGTCGATCACTTGTTGTTGCCCTTCTGATAAACCAATACCGAAACGATCCGTATCTTTACTGATAACATCACTAATCGTTTCTTGCAGAACAGACAAAGGAAAGGCCCATTTTTTCGACTCGATGATCCGAACGACACCGTATGCTTGGCGACGTAAGGCATAAGGATCGTTTGAACCGCTTGGAATCATCCCAACAGCAAAGAAAGAAAAGATGCTATCTAATTTATCTGCAATCGCTAAAACAGAACCTACTGTAGACTGAGGTAGCTCTCCTTCACTGGATATAGGCATGTAATGCTCACGAATCGCTGTCGCTACAGCAGGTTTCTCGCCTTTCAGCAGAGCATATTTTTCGCCCATGATCCCTTGTAGTTCAGGAAATTCCCCTACCATGTTGGTTACTAGATCAAATTTATAGATTTCAGCAGCTCGTTGCAGATCCATCAATTCTTCCTCAGATAGTCCTACTTGTTCGCCAATGATACGGGCAATGACTTGTACCCGTTGCATTTTCTCATAGATACTACCGATTTTTTCATGGAAAGTAACAGTTTTTAGTTTTTCAACGTATTGGTCGATTGAAGCTTTCTTGTCTTCATTATAAAAGAATTCCGCATCTTCTAAACGAGCCGTCAATACTTTTTGATTGCCTCGAACCACATTTTCCAATTTTACCCGATCACCATTACGAGCAGAAATAAAATGAGGAAGCAGCATACCTTGATCATTCCGTACCTCGAAATAACGTTGATGTTCTTTCATAGAAGTGACTAGTACTTCTTCAGGAACAGAAAGATATTTTTCTTCGAAGTCGCCAGAAAAGACAGTTGGATATTCGACTAAATTGTTGACTTCTTCTAGTAAATCTTCGTCTAGATCAATAACCCAATGATTTTTTTCGGCTAATTCATTGGCTTGTGTAACGATCATTTCTTGTCTTTTTTGCGGAGACGCAATGACGAATTGTTCATTCAATTTTTCTTCATATTCTTTTGCATGCGCAAATGTCACATCTTCGCCTAAGAAACGATGACCTCGAGAGGCTCTGCCTGTTTTGACATCCAAGATTTCGAATGGGATTACTTCGTCATCTAACAATGCCACGATCCAGTGAATAGGGCGGATATATTCAAAATCGTATTCTGCCCAATGCATCGTTACAGGGAAAGTCAGGCTTTTAATGACATCTGCTAAACCTGTCAATACTTCTTTGGATTCCTTACCATGAGTGTATTTCGTTACATAGACATATTCCACACCTTTTAATTCTCTAAAAGTGATAGCGTCTGTCGTCAGACCTTGTCCGCGGACAAATCCTTCCGCTGCTTTCGTCCAGTTTCCATCTGCGTCCAAAGCAATTTTTTTGGCTGGTCCTTTGACTTCTTCTTCACTGTCCGCTTGTCGTTCTGGAATATTTGTTACTTTGATTGCTAAACGGCGCGGTGTGGAAAATGTTTCGATCGTATCATAAGTCAATTGGTTTTCATCTAAAAATTTTGCTGTTTTTTCTTCTAATTGTTTCATGCTTGGTGTGACAACATGGGCAGGCATTTCTTCCAGCCCGATTTCAAGTAATAAGTCTTTTGCCATCTTATTCAGCCTCCTTCACGGTTTCTGGATTTGCTGTGTTTTTATTCAACAAAGGGAATCCTAATTTTTCGCGTTCTGCCACAAAGATTTTGGCTACAGCACGAGCCATGTTGCGGATGCGAGAAAGATAACCGGCACGCTCTGTTACGGATACTGCACCGCGGGCATCTAATAAGTTGAATGTATGGCTGCATTTCAAGATATAATCATACGCCGGATGAACAAGATTTTCATCGATACAGCGTTTTGCTTCTTTTTCAAAACGATCAAAGTTGCTTAGTAGCAAGTCTTGGTCGCTTACTTCAAAAGAATATTTGGAATGTTCATATTCTGGTTGTTTGAAGATCTCGCCATATTTCACGCCATCAGCCCATTCTAAATCATAGACACTTTCAACTTCTTGGATATAAGAAGCAAGACGTTCTAATCCATAAGTGATCTCAGAAGTGACTGGTTTACAAGGCAGTCCACCAACTTGTTGGAAGTACGTGAACTGTGTGATTTCCATTCCGTCAAGCCATACTTCCCAACCCACACCGGCACAGCCCATGGATGGGTTCTCCCAGTTGTCTTCAACAAAACGGATGTCGTGTTCTAATGGATCGATTCCTAAAAGGCGCAAGCTTTCTAAATAAAGCTCTTGGATATTCTCAGGTGAAGGTTTCATCACGACTTGGAATTGATGATGCTGATACAAACGGTTTGGGTTTTCACCATAACGTCCATCAGCTGGTCGGCGAGATGGCTCTACGTAAGCAGCATTCCATGGTTCTGGTCCGATTGCCCGTAAAAAGGTATATGGGCTCATCGTACCTGCTCCTTTTTCTGTGTCATACGCTTGCATCAGCATGCAGCCGTTTGATGACCAAAATTTTTGTAATGTTAAAATCATATCTTGGACGGTCAATTTTTTACTCATCTGTTTTGCCCCTTTCAATTTTAAAGCGTTGCTGTCAAATAAGAATACAGGAAAGAAAACGACAAAAAATCCCTATGTCTGATTACAGACATAGGGACGAATAATTCGCGGTTCCACCCTACTTCCGAATAAAGATTCGGCAGCTTCATTTATCGTACTCGCAAGTGCCTCTTCAAAAATCGTTTGGGTCCGGCTCCCACTCTCCCGAACTCGCTAAACCACGTGTTTTTTACTGATCTTGGTCAATGTACGTATTCATTTTGCAGTTTTCTTGTTTCTATAATAGATCCTCTCACTGAACGATCTATTTGATCTACGGTTAATAATAGACGGAACTCCCTGTGTTTGTCAAATGGTTTTGATTTTTTGTTGTATGTTTCATTTACTATTCTTCTTTTTCAGGTGTCTCTTTTTCAGACATGTCTTTCTCTGGCGTCTTTAATACGTGTGCCCAAGACTTCATTTGATCAATGAACTTTTTGCTTTTCAAATGGATACCGACATATTCATCATACAGCTGGTCGATGAGTTCACGGATTGCTTGTTTGGTTTCTTCTTTCAGATGGATTCCACTGATCTTATCATAAGAAATAGCTGAAAACATCCGAACGAAATAAACAGCTCGAGGATCTGCATGATAACGGTGATCGTCCATCGACCAGTGTCTTTCGCATATCACACCACCATATTTGGAAGAATAGTCAAATTTTCCTTTTGTTTCCCCGCATACGACGCAGTGTGTCCAGATTGGTGCAATTCCGAAGCGTTGCAGTATTTGGACTTCAAAAATATTCGTGATGATTTCTGCATCGTCTCCTTGGTCCATCCGTTGCAGTGCTTGTTGCGCAAACTGGAACAAATGAGGGTCGTACTGATGATCTTCGATTGCCGCATCTACTAGATTCAATAAATATGTGCCATAGCCGCTCAAAAAGATGTCTTCTTGGATGTGTCGAAACGCATGGACATCTTTGACACTGCTTAAAAATGACAGACCTTCACTTCGAAAATTCCCGATATAAACTGCTTCAGTAAAAGGGAGCAAAGCCGGAGCTAAGGGCTGATTTTGCCGATGGATCCCTTTGATATAAAACATCATTTTGCCAGAAGATTCTGTAAAGATTTTGACTAATTTATCTTTTTCTTTGTAATTACGGCTAGATAAAATCAAGCCTTTTGATTCTGCAAGCTGGCTCATATTCTCCCTCCTAAAAAATAAATCTGGAAAAGCAGATTCTGCCGATCCAGATCATTTATGTTGCGATCTTCCGCAGCTTTTCTCAACACGCGGATTTTTATCCAGTTTATTTCTATACCTAACTTACAAGAAGCTCAGAATATCAGTATTCGTCTTTTCGGTAGCCGAAGTCTTGCAGATAGACTTTTTTGTCTCGCCAGTCTTTTTGAACTTTGACCCAAAGTTCTAGAAAGACTTTGTCTCCTAAAAGATTTTCGATATCCTTTCTTGCTTTCGTTCCTACTTGCTTCAGCATTTTTCCGCCTTTGCCGATAATGATTCCTTTTTGGCTATCTCTTTCGACAATAATCGTAGCCTGGATATGGATTTTATCATTCTCGTTTCGCTTCATCGAATCAACAACGACTGCGACAGAATGAGGCACTTCGTCTCGTGTTAAAAACAAGACTTTCTCACGGATCAATTCAGAAACGATGAAGTATTCAGGATGATCAGTCACTTGATCATCTGGAAAATATTGTGGGCCCTCTGGCATTTCACTGACTAATACATCCATCAAACGTTCGACGTTGTTTCCTTCTGTAGCAGAGATTGGAATCACTTGTGCAAAGGGCATCTGCGTTGAATAATCTTCAATGATTCCCAACAACTCGTCTGGATGGATTTTATCGATTTTATTGATAATCAGATAAACAGGAGAATGCACGTTTTTTAGACGTTCAATAATAAAATCGTCTCCCCGACCGCGTTTTTGATCAGCGCTGATCATAAATAAGACCGCGTCCACTTCTTTCAACGCACTGTAAGCTGCTTCTACCATAAAATCTCCTAAACGATGCTTTGGTTTATGGATTCCTGGTGTGTCAATAAAAATCAACTGAGCTTCTGGTGTAGTATATACTCCTTGGATTTTATTTCTAGTTGTCTGTGCCTTATCACTCATGATGGCAATTTTTTGACCCACGATTCGATTCAATAAAGTGGATTTTCCTACATTCGGGCGGCCGACGATTGCGACAAACCCTGATTTATGTTCTGGCATATACGTTCTCCTTTTTAATTAAACAACAAATGATATATTTTAGGGACAAATAAAATCAACCCAACGATAACGGCAAAACAAGCGGTCACTAAAACTGCTCCAGCTGCCATATCTTTGATTTTTTTCCCAATCGGATGAAAATGAAAATCCGTAAACATGTCCACGACATTTTCAAAAACAGTATTGATGATCTCTACTATCCATACGAGAAAAACAGCTAAAAGCAGCCATAACCATTCTATCCGATCAAGTTGGAAAATCACGCCCATAAACAAAGCGAGGATTCCGAACGCAACATGTTTCCTCATGTTGCGTTCTTCCTCAAAAACGGTTTTGACTCCTTGGACGGCAAATTCCACGGACATCAGGAAATGTTTGTTTTTCTCTACGTTTTTATCTTTTAAGTCCATAGGCATCTAAGATCTCTTTCTGTAAACCAAACATTTCTTTCTCATCCTCTGGTGTCATATGGTCATACCCGTTGATATGCAAGAATCCATGAACCGCTAAAAAGCCAAGTTCCCGATCATACGAATGGCCGTAAGCTTCTGCTTGCTCTGCAGCACGTTCAGTAGAGATCATGATGTCTCCCAGTACACGAGGTAATGGATTCTCTCCATCTTCAAAAATCACTGGGATTTCGTCTTCGCCCTCTTCTTCCAAGGCAAAACTGATGACGTCTGTCGGTGCATCTTTTCCACGGTAATCACGATTGATTACTTGGATTGCTGCGTTGTCCATGAAAGTAACAGACATTTCTGTTTCTTCTGGCAACTCTAAATATGATGCTGCAAATTGCAACAAGTCGTCGATTTCTTTCATTTTCTCTTCTGATACTTGGTTTGTTTCATCCATGAAAGTAATATCCATTATACATCGCTTCTTTCTATTCTTCTTGCTATTCTTCTTGTTCTTCTTTTATCTTCTCAACTTCCGATTTCATTTTAGGATATTTGATCCGAGAATGGAAGGTACTGCTTAAACCGCTGATCAATGATTTTTCTACTTTACGGATTTCTTTTAACGTCAATCCACTGTCGTCCAATTGTCCATCGGAAATACGCTCTTCTATAAGATTATGGACAAAACTTTCGATTTTTTCGCTCGTTGGATGGTCCATTGCCCGTACTGCCGCTTCACAACTGTCAGCTATATTGACGATTCCTGCTTCACGGCTTTGAGGTTTTGGTCCAGGATAACGGAATTGCTCTTCCGTGACTTCCGGGTTGCGTTCCTTTGCCTTAACGTAGAAATAACGCATCAGCGTGGTTCCATGATGCTGTCTGCAAATATCGATCACCATTTGCGGCATATTATAATCTTCCAATATTTTGGCACCATCTGTCACATGTCCAAAGATAATATGTTTACTGTCTTCTGGCAATAAGAAATTGTGCGGATTTTCCGCTCCTGAAGGCAAGTTCTCAACGAAAAAGCTGGCGTGTTTGATCTTGCCGATATCATGATAATAGCAAGCTACTCGAGTTAGTAAAGAACGTCCACCGATTTCTGCTACAGCATTAGCACTTAGATTGGCTACCATCATGCTATGGTGATACGTACCTGGTGCTTCTTCCAGCAACTGTTTCAATAAAGGATGATTAGGATTGCTGAGTTCATTTAATACGATCACACTATCATCATTGACCATCAATTCAATATAGGGGTGCAGACCTATCGTCAGCAAGAATGAGAACAATGCACCTGTGAATCCGCAGACTAGCGTTAACCAAGTCGTTGCATCCCCAAAGCTCATTCCTTGGTAGATAATCAAAATGACATCCATCATCACAGGAAAAATAATGACCCACATAGCAGCGGATAACCCTTGTTCTGAGATCCGTTTGCGTCTGACGATCGTTGCCATGAGACCAGAAAATACATAGGACATCAAAATAACTGTCAGAAAGTTCGTGCCAATCGAATCATAAAAAATGAAAAGTGCGGATACTGCTTGGAAAATACCAGCCATGATCCCTGCTCTTCGATTCAAGAAAAAGCTTAAAACAAGTGGAGCAAAAGCCGCGGGGTAAAACAGCGGAATATAAGCAGCTTGTTCTGTTTGGAAGAGTTGGAAAAATTTCATTAGTACGACGCTGACTGACATTGCTGTCACGTAGAAAAGTACGTATTTTGTTCTTTCTCCTGCATTTTGAAATTGGAGTGAATTATAAATCAGTACACCGATTTGAAGCAAAACAGCTAAAACCATGGCAATGAGTGGGAAAATCGAAGTCGTTTGATTCGTCAATCCTAGTAATTCCAATTTTTTCATCGCTGAAGCATCAATTTGATTTCCTTCGCGAACAATGATTTCTCCTTGGAAGATCATCACTGGTTGTACAGCTTCTCGTGCAGATTGTTTTAATTCTTCTGTCTTTTTCTCATTCAATACATCATTGACTACAATGCCTTGATCCACTAAGTAGCGAATCATTTGTTGCTGCTCTGTTGTGACATTCAAATATTGAATCTGATCTTCTGCTTCTTGTTTAAAAGCTTCCAATTCGCTTTCACGAACTTGTTTACTCATCTGTTCGTCAATGAGCTTCAAACTTTCATCCCTAACCGTGTGAATTTCCGTTTCAGTCATTTCAAATATCGTCGAATAAAAATTGTTCGGCAGTTTTTGGTAAAACGCAACGTTTTCTGCATTCACGTTTTCAAAATTTTTCTTCAGTGTAGCAATCCGCTCTTCTGTAGTAGGTTTCGGGATATTTTCATCTTCCTTCGCCTTATCTACCTTGTCATTATAAGATTTGTTGATGGTATCATTCGTCTTATCGATCAATTCGAATAATTGCTTGATCCGATTGTTCTGGTCATCTGCCAGATCTTTTTGATAAGTATATTCTGGAGTCACTGCTTCTGCTGCCAGTTTTCTTCTTTGTTCGGTTTCTTCCGTGTTCTCGATCGTTTTATTCGCACGGATACTCTCTTCTGCTACTTGGCCTTCTCTAAAATCATTGGCCTTTTGTTTGACACTACTAAATGTAACGCCGCAGACAATGATAAAAAACAAGAACAGAAGGAAAGGCAATGCTGCCTTTCCGAGTTTTTCTTGTAGTTTCTGCAGTGTTTTATTCAACATGTGCTTATCCTCCTAAGCAAAGCTTATTCTTGATGAAGATCCGCCTTTTCATAAGCTTTGATGATTTCGGCAACTACAGGGTGCCGAACAACGTCACTTGCTTCAAAATTAACAAAATCGATTTTTTTGATTTGCTTTAGTGTTCGTTCTGCATGAACAAGACCACTTGTCGTCCCTCGAGGCAAGTCTATCTGACTTGTATCCCCATTGACAATCATTTTTGATTGATAACCGAGACGGGTCAAGAACATTTTCATCTGAGCGACTGTCGTGTTTTGTGCTTCGTCCAAGATAACGAATGCATCATCCAATGTCCGCCCCCGCATGTAAGCTAAAGGTGCGATTTCGATCACGCCTCGTTCCATCAATCGGTTCGTATGATCCAATCCAAAAATTTGGTATAAAGCATCATAAACAGGCCGCAGATAAGGATCCACTTTTTCTTTCAGATCCCCGGGTAGAAAGCCTAGGTTTTCCCCTGCCTCCACAGCGGGCCGTGTCAAAATGATTTTTTGCACTTCGCCTTTTTTTAAGGCAGCAATTGCTAATACTACGGCAAGAAACGTTTTCCCTGTTCCGGCTGGCCCTACACCAAATACGATGTCATGTTTGGCTACCGATTCAACGTATTTCTTTTGACCGCTGTTTTTTACCCGTATAGGTTTTCCATTACGGTCTTTGACGATCTCTTCCTCATACATCTCAACAAAATAATCTAATGTACCTTTTTGCCCCATTTTCAATGCCGTCACAACATCTGGTGTACTTACGTGGATTCCTCGTTTGATCAATTCCTGTAATGTCCGAATGACTGAGGCAGCCAAGGAAATCTGGGATTGTTCACCAATGATCTGAATGATTTCTCCACGTGTATGGATGGTTGTTTCCGTTGTTTCCTCGATCAGTTTTATATGCTTGTCGTGTGCACCTAAAAGCATGCTGACATCATCAGCAGCTGTCAATCTAATCTCTAAAGAACTAGACTCTTCCGTCAAAAATAGACATCCCCTTTTTTTCGATTCATTCTTTCCTATTTTACCATACTCAGAAGAAACTATATAGCAAATAAGAAAAGGTTGTAAAAGAGTCGCTTAACCATACGTACCAAGAAACGTTAAAAAATAGCCGTTTTTCATTCGCTAAAGGTCTCGTTTTGATAAAAAGAATCTGAGAATGTAAGTTATATGAAAGTGGAGAACAAAATATTCCGTTTCATTCAGCAGGTATTCTCTAGGTATTTTTCTTGTTTCAAAAAAAGAAAACAAAATAGTTAAAATATTCTTGCATTTCAAAAAAAACAGGTGTATTATTACGTCAACAAATAAACATACAGCAAAGCGTCGAGGAAAACAGTAGGCTATTCAACGATTTATTCCCAGTGAGTCATGTAAGTGAGAAATGACAATAAATCGAATAGACGAACATCATTTCCGAGTCAATGTCGAAAACGTAGATCATTGTGGCTGCCTCCATTATCAGGCTAGCGGATAACTTTATCAAAAAGCGTCCGTGAATGAAGAAGCTTTTTTAAGCGAAAAAAGGTGGTACCGTTCTAGAATCTAGAGCCCTTTTCCCAAGTGGAAAAGGGCTTTTTTTTATATTTTAAGGTGGTGGTTTTCATGGAATCTGATATTAGTGGCATTACTAATTGCTGCAACGTCTATATCGTCAATCAAAATGATAATTATTGGAGGAAAAATTTATGGAAGAAACAAAAACTTATTCATGGAAACAACTATTGATGGTCAGTTCACTTATCTTCGGGATGTTCTTCGGGTCAGGTAATCTAATCTTTCCTGTCCACTTAGGTCAAATGGCTGGCGCAAACTGGGTCAGTGCTGGCGTAGGATTTGCCATCTCAGGCGCTCTTTTCCCATTACTAGCTATCTTAGCTGTAGTAGTGACAAAAAGTGATGGTCTGTATGACTTAGCTAAACCTGTCGGAAAATGGTATGCTGCCTTGTTCTTAATCCTTGTTCATTTGACGATCGGACCATTTTTCGGTACACCACGGACAGCTGCTACTGCTTTTGAAATGGCTGCTAAACCATTTTTGCCTGAAAAATATAATTCATTAGGTATGTTTTTATTCTCTGCTCTTTTCTTTTTACTTGCTTATTTCCTTACTGTCCATCCCACACGGTTGGTCAAATACGTCGGAAAGTATCTAAACTCCTTGTTTCTTGCATTATTAGCAATCATTTTTGTCGTTTCTTTATTCCACCCAATGGGAAATCTAAATCAATCTGCTGCAGATACTTACCAAACAAACGCTTTAACAAATGGTGTCCTAGAAGGTTATAACACGGTTGATGCAGTAGCCTTGCTTGCCTTAAGTGTCACTTTTGTCCATGCAGTCCGTGACCTTGGTTTCAAAGATAAAAAAGTCACAGAATTAACAGCAAAAGCTGGTAGCCTGAGCGTTGCGCTAGAAGTCATGATCTATTTTGGTCTTGTTCTTCTCGGTGCGATGAGTTTGAATAAGATGTCTTTATCAGAAAATGGCGGAACTGCACTTTCTCAGATCACTAATTTTTATTTAGGTAACTTCGGCGCTAGCTTCTTAGGAGTGATGGTCACATTAGGTGTCTTCACTACCGCTATGGGACTCGTTGTTTCTTTTGCACAAGATTTCCATAAACTGTTCCCTAAAGTCAGTTATATGACATGGCTGCGGTTAACGACTTTCGTCTCTTTTGTCGTTGCAAATGCTGGTTTGGACAATATCATCCAATGGTCTTTACCAGTATTGATGCTTTTGTATCCATTGTCGCTTGCGTTGATCTTGCTTTCCTTAACAGCAAAATTTTTCCAAAAGACACCATTTGTCTATCAAGTAACGATGTTGTTTGCTGCTGTTCCCGCCGTATTGGATATGCTGGCAAATTCGCCTGCTTTAGTGAGTCAACAAAGAGTTGTAGCAAGCATGCTCGAATTTTATCATCATCACGTTCCTTTTGCTGCATTAGGACTTGGCTGGATGGTCCCAACGTTACTTGGTTACGCTGGCAGCTTACTCTTCTATTACGCCTATCGCCTATCAGGGTACAAACAAGAAGCAAATGAACTACCAGAAGAATAACCAGATCAAACACAATTTAACATAAGAAATATTAAACAGGAAAAAACCAGCTAGATGAAAGAATCCTATTCTTTCGTCTAGCTATTTTTTAGATTTCTTTTTTACGAGCACAAAAAAACTGCGGACAATGATTGTCCGCAGTTTAAATGATAAAATTAAGATTGTAATAGTTCTTTCACAATGGCATTTACTTGGTTTCCATCTGCTTTTCCTTTGACTTTAGGCATGATCGCACCCATGACTTTGCCAAATTCTTTCATTGATAAAGCACCAGTTTGTGTGATTGCTTCTTGAACAAGTTGTCGAATTTCTTCGTCGGAAAGTTGTTCCGGCATGTATTTTTCGACTATCACAATTTCACTTTTTACTTTTTCAGCTAAATCGTCACGTCCTGCTTCTTCAAACTCATGCAAAGAATCACGTCGCTGTTTCATTTCGCGAGACAGCACCGTTAATTCTTCTTCTTCTGTCAAGTCGTGACCTTCTTTAATCTGCTCGTTTTGTATAGATGACTTGATCATTCGGATGACTTGTAAAGATTCCTTATCTTTCGCTTTCATCGCTGTTTTCATGTCATCGTTTAATCTACTTAGTAGTGACACACTACCAACTCCAATTCATCACAGAACTAGAATTTTTTGCGTTTTCTAGCTGCTTCAGATTTTTTCTTGCGTCTTACACTTGGTTTTTCGTAGAATTCACGTTTACGAGATTCTTGTAAAGTACCCGCTTTTGACACGGAACGTTTGAAGCGACGAAGAGCATCGTCAAGTGATTCGTTTTTGCGAACGACTGTTTTTGACATGTTAATTCCCTCCCTCCGAGCTTAAAAAGTAACCGTAATTGTTATTGAAATATATCTCAAAAAACAAGACTGTCCTGTAAATATTATATCTAATGCTGTTTTGACCGTCAAGGAAATCTTGCTTTTTTTTAAAATTATCAAATGTTATTTTATTTAAATCCTTATTGACAATTTTCACATCTTCCGAAAATCTCGAATCTATGCCCTTCGATCGTACATCCACCGAGCTGTTCTTCGAAATAATTCATTGGACACATATGGATTTCTTTCGTTGTTCCGCACACCGTACAGATAAAGTGATGGTGATGGCCGATTTCCCCTTGACAGCAATGAAAACGAAACTTCATCTCTCCATTTAAATCGGTTTCTTCCAGTAAATCGATTTCTGCAAAATCATGGAGATTTCGATAAATCGTATCGTAACTTACTCCTTTGAATTCCTGATTCATATAGTCAAAAACTTCTTTAGCTGATACGTAGCGATTGCGCTTCACTAAATAAGTTAACAATGCTTCTCTTTTTTTAGTATATTTAAAACCGTTATTTTTCAATGTTTCTAGTGATTGTTCGATCAATGTCTGTTTTTTCATGACTTATTCCTCCAAATCAAAATGATTACGAAGTACACATTCTAGAGTATGGTATAATAAACATAAAAAAAATGCAAGTGAGGTTTTATCCATGTCTTCCGATTCTACAGAAATCGTTACTTTTTTTGTCATCTCCGACTCTGCTGGAGAAACTGCGACAAAATTAGCGCAAGCCACTATGGCCCAATATCCTAGCGTTGAGTTCAATTTATTCCGCAGAACATTTGTGACAGATGAGAAAACATTGATGCAGGCACTGCAAGATGCACTAGAAGAAAAAGCTCTTGTCCTGCACACATTGATCAATCAAGAATTGATCGAGATGACGCGTTCTTTTTGTGAAGAACATCAATTATTTAGTTTTGATGTGATGACTCCGCCGATATCAGAAATCGAGCGCTTAACTGGTATCAAGCCCATTCGGCAACCTGGCGCCCTTCATTTATTGAATGAGAACTATTTCAAACGGATCAAAGCAATGGAATTTGCTGTAAAATACGATGACGGGAAAGATCCTCGTGGGTTTCTAGAAGCAGATGTCGTTTTGCTAGGCGTATCCCGAACTTCCAAAACGCCTTTGAGCTTGTTTTTAGCTAACAAAAATTTAAAAGTTGCCAATCTACCTTTGATCCCACAAGCACATATTCCCAAACAGCTTTGGGAGATCGATCCTAAAAAAATCGTGGGACTGACGAATAACCCAGATATTTTAAACAATATCCGTAAAGAACGGATGCGCTCTTACGGATTAAATCCTGATACTGCTTATTCCGATATCGAAAAAATACGAGCTGAACTCGATTTTGCGAATGATCTTTATGAAAAATTGGGCTGCGTAGTAATCAATGTCGCTTCTTTATCTATTGAAGAAACAGCTTCGCTTATTTTGAATGCTTTAGACCTAGAAGACCATAGTTATTATGGAACTGAAACCACCGAAGAAACAGACTAACAATTTTTCTTTAAAAAAACTGGACTGTGTCAGCGAAGAAGATTCGTTGACACAGTCCAGTTTGTCTCTATTTGCACCTATCGTTATTGATGTTCCACATGTTTGAGTGTCTGGTTCAAAATATCCAGTACGTGAGAATCATCAAGACTATACAAAATCGCTTTTCCCTCACGATGGGACTTGACGACATGGTTTTCTCTTAATAAACGCAGTTGATGCGATACAGCAGATTGTTCCATTTCCACTGCTTGGGTGATTGCTGTCACATTTTGTTCCCCGTCTTTCAGATACAGCAGAATTTTGAGACGAGTGGGGTCACTCAACATTTTGAATAGTTGGCTGACTTTCTCTACTTTTGTTTTTTGCGTGTCTGGCAATCCATTCACCTCCAACTTGAAAAAAGACTGACTTCTAAAGTTTACCACTTTTTCCATCAGTCTCAAGTTTTTTTATTCTTCTGTCATCTTTTGGATAATCGCTTCATAAGCGGCTACTTTTTCAGCTGCGTCTTCTGAAGAGTTTCCTTTTACACCGATATAAAACTTGATTTTCGGCTCAGTTCCTGAAGGACGGATAGCGATCCAGCCATTTTCTTCCAGCGTATACTTCAATACATCAGATGGCGGTGTCGTTAGTTTTTCTACATTTCCTTCACGGTTTGTTCTCGTCAACTCTTTGAAGTCTTCTGTTTGGATGACTTTTGCTCCGGCAAATTCTGTTGGTGCTTCTTCACGGAATTTTTCCATCAAAGCAGAGATTTTCGCAGAGCCTTCTTGTCCGCTCATTGTCACAGAAATCGTTTTTTCTGCGTAGTAGCCATAGGTTTCAAAAATCGTTTGCAAGCCGTCATACAACGTTTTGCCTTGTTTTTTATAGTAAGCTGCTACTTCTGCTAATAAGAGCAATGCTTGGATCGCGTCTTTGTCGCGAACGAAAGGTTTAACTAAATAACCGTAACTTTCTTCGAATCCGAACATAAAAGTATGGGAATGATCTTCTTCAAATTGTTGAATTTTTTCAGCAATGAATTTGAATCCTGTCAATACATTGAACATGGTAGCCCCATAGTGTTCCGCAATTGCTGTAGGTAATTCGCTAGAAACGATCGATTTCAATACCGCTGCGTTTTCAGGTAAAGTGCCTCGCGATTGGTGTGCTTCCAAAATATATTGAGCAAACAGTGCTCCGATTTGGTTTCCGGTCAAAACTTCATAGGAGCCATTTGGCAAACGAACGGCTGCACCTAAACGGTCTGCATCAGGATCTGTTGCAATCAGCAAATCAGCGCCTTCTTTCTCGCCAAGTCGTATCGCATACTCAAAAGCAGAGTGTTCTTCTGGATTTGGTGATTTGACTGTAGTGAAATCTGGGTCTGCGACAGCTTGTTCTGGAACTAGTACGAATTGTTCGAATCCAGCTTGTTTCAACGCACGTTCGCCCAACATTTTTCCTGTTCCGTGAAGTGGTGTGTACACAAGTTTCAAATCTTTCCCCATTGTTTCCACCAATTCATGATCAATCGTTACTGCTTTGATTTCTTCTAGATAAGCGGCATCCACTTCTTCTCCGATGATCGTGATCAATCCGCTATGTTCAGCTTCTTCGTCAGATAATACTTCAACTTTTAACGGATTGCTGACTTCACGGACATATTTCGTCAATGCATCTGCGTCTGCAGGAGGCATTTGTCCCCCATCTTCTCCGTAGACTTTATATCCGTTGTAAGCTGCTGGATTGTGGGATGCGGTTACCATGATTCCCGCAAACGTCTTCAAATGACGGACTGCAAAAGAAAGCTCTGGTGTTGGACGTAGACTTTCGAATACATAAGATGGGATATTGTGATGTGCTAATGTTTTGGCTGCTTCCATGGCAAATTCTGGTGATTGATGGCGTGAGTCATAAGCGATAGCGACACCTCGGCGTTTTGTTTCTTCGCCTTGTGTATCCATGAAACGTGCAAGTCCTTCTGTTGCTTGTCTTACCGTATAGATGTTCATTCGATTGATCCCAGGCCCTAAGATTCCCCGCATGCCTGCAGTACCGAATTCCAACGGTGCATAAAAAGCATCTTCAAGTTTTTCAGGATCTTCACCCAGATCATTTAATTGTTTTTTTAAGTTTTCTTCTAAATTTTCTTCATGTACCCATTGTTCATACACTTGTTCCCAAGACATGAAAATAACACCTCTTTCTGAAATATGGTTCTTAATAAGTATAGCATTCACTTATTAGATATGAAAGTACGAGGTCTAAAAAACGCTTAAATCAAGAAAGGATTCTTTTATCAAGCACGGTTGCAAGTATTCGCATAAATCGGATTCAGTAGATTTCACGCGAAAAAAAAGAGTAAAAGAACAATTGAAACCGTTCTTCCACTCTTTTTAAACTTATGCAGTTGTTTCTTCTAAAGATTCCAAGTATTTATACACTTGTTGTCCAGCGATCCCACCATCACCAACAGCAGTAGTGATTTGTCGCAAATCTTTTTCACGAACATCTCCGATGGCAAAAACGCCTGGTATATTCGTCTTCATTTCGTTGTCTGTTGGAATCCAGCCAGCTTCGTTCGTCAACCCTGCTTCTCTAAATGGTGCAGTTAATGGATCCAGTCCAACATAGATGAATACTCCGTCTGCTGCCAAATCAAACTCATTGCCGGTTTTGACATTACGTGCTTTCACACCTGTCACTACCATTTCATTCCCAACGATTTCGTCAACGACTGTATCCCACATAAAGGAAATTTTTTCATTCGCAAATGCACGGTCTTGGATGATCTTTTGTGCACGTAATTCATCTCTACGGTGGACGATGACTACTTCAGAAGCAAATTGTGTCAAATAGATGGCTTCTTCTACTGCTGAGTCTCCTCCTCCGATCACTACTAGACGTTTGTTACGGAAAAACGCACCATCACAAACTGCACAGTAAGAAACGCCACGTCCAGCAAATTCTTCCTCGCCAGGTACGCCTAATTTACGGTGGATACAGCCTGTTGCGATAATGACTGTTTTTCCTTCGTAAGTTTTATCTTCACAAATAACTTCTTTGTGGCTGCCGTGATCCTTGATATCTTGCACGATTCCATAAGCATTTTCTGTCCCAAATCTTGAAACACCTTCATACATCTTATAAGCTAGATCAGGACCCATGATTGAATCGAAACCAGGATAGTTTTCGATTTCTGCCGTATTGTTCATTTGGCCGCCAGGGGCGCCTTGTTCGATCATCAATACGGATAAGTTTGAACGTGAAGCATATAAAGCAGCAGTCATCCCAGCAGGACCTGCGCCAATAACGATTACATCATACATATGTAGATTCTCCTTTACTTAATCAAGTAAGCATACTTTACAGCCAATGCGAAAAAAAGTCTATTGTTCTGCTTGCGTTTCTCGAATAGCTTTATTATACTCGAAAAATCCGCTGAAAAACAATAGACTTTTACAAATCATTGATCAATCATTCGAAAGATTTTCTCCATTTGAATCAATTACTTTTTTATACCAGTTGAATGATTTCTTCTTCGAACGGGCTAATGTGCCATTTCCTTCGTTGTCACGATCGACATAAATGAATCCGTACCTTTTCTTCATCTCACCTGTACCAGCTGATACTAAATCAATACATCCCCAAGTCGTATAGCCTAATAGATCGACTCCATCTAATTCTACTGCATCTTTCATTGCCTGGATATGTGCTGCCAGATAGTCGATTCGATAGTCATCTTCCACATAACCATTCTCATCGGGCGTATCGACTGCACCTAAGCCGTTTTCTACAATAAATAGTGGTTTTTGATAACGATCATAAATATCATTCATCGTTATTCTCAAGCCTAATGGATCAATTTGCCAACCCCATTCACTTGCTTCCAGATATGGATTTTTGACAGAAGCAAAGATATTTCCTGCAGTCTGTTCCAAGAGTTCGTTGTCAGTAGTCGAAACTCGAGAAGAATAATAAGAAAAGGAGATAAAATCAACAGTATGTTCTTTCAGCAATGCGGCATCCCCAGGTTCCATTTTGATCTGAATGCCATTTCGTTCCATTTCTTTCAATGCATAAGCGGGATATTCTCCTCGTGACTGGACATCAATGAAGAAATAATTTTCTCGATCTGATTTTCTAGAAGCCCAAACATCTTCAGGATTGCAAGTGTATGGATAATATGCTCCTGCTGCCAGCATACAGCCTACTTTGTTCTCCGGATCTACTTCATGAGCGATCTTCGTTGCGATGGCACTTGCAACCAACTCATGATGTGCCGCTTGATATTTGATTTGTTCTTCATTTTCTCCTTCTTCAAAATACAGCCCTGCGCCCATGAATGGTGCATGAAGGATCATATTGATCTCATTGAATGTCAACCAATATTTGACAAGTCCTTTATAGCGATTGAAGATGACTCGGCACAGATTTTCATAAAAACCAACGAGTTCTCTAGAACGCCACGCACCATATTCTTTGATCAAATGCATCGGACAATCAAAATGTGTAATCGTCACAAGCGGCTCGATCCCGTACTTTTGACATTCTTTAAAGACATCCTCATAAAATTTCAAACCAGATTCATTTGGCTCATTTTCATCGCCCATTGGAAAAATACGACTCCAAGCAATGGACATCCGATAAGTCTTGAACCCCATTTCTGCAAACAAAGCAATATCTTCCTTATAATGATGATACATATCGATCGCAATTTTTGCTGGATAAAAATGATCTTTATCAAATTCAAACATTTTCTTTTTTCCAGTAATGACAGGAAAACGGTCTTTTCCGATTGGCACAACATCTACGTTCGCTAACCCACGTCCGCCTTCATCATAACCACCCTCGCATTGATTGGCTGCTGTAGCACCGCCCCATAAAAAATCTTTTCTGAATCCCATCATACTTCCTCCATTACATGTGTATTGCTTGACAATTCTCTTGCCAGTTCATCTTGGACTTCGATTCCTTCTGCTTTTAACCGGCTGATTGTTTCCTTGAATTGCGGTAAATACTGCTGATGTGCAATAAACAACTCATCCATGATCCGTTTTGCTGTCTTTCCTGATCGTATAAGCGGATTGATCGTAAACGCTTGTAAAGCTGTTCCATAATCACCAGTCACGGCTGCTTCGATCGTCAGCAATTCCATATTCTTCATTACTTGCAACCAGCCTCTTTCAGCAGCAGGAAGGGAATCAAACGCTACATTTCGTGCGCCTTGTGCGCCAACATAGGCAGTGACTTCTACTACACAATCTGCCGGCAGATCAGGAACAGCTCCATCATTCTTTGTAGACACCACGATCTGTGTTTCTTTATTTCCATAGATCGAAGCAATCGTTTCACAGGCAGCATCTGAATAATAAGCACCACCTCGTTTTTGCAATTGTTCAGGTTTATGATCCAATTCTGGATCTTTGTATAATTCAAACAGCTCTGCTTCTGTTTCTTTCACTTGTTGCGCTCTTGTACCAATCGTTTGATATTCTTCTAAAGCATGTTCCAACATTTCTTCTTCACGGTAGTAATAGCGGTGGTAGCCACAAGGGATCATGTTCATTTGTTTTAATTGTTCTTTGAAAAACGGGATGTCAAAGATATTTTTCGGCAATCCATTGTCTTCATCGTATAAACGATCAATCAAATCTGCTGTGCGGTCATTTCCTTTATTATCTGCTACTTTGTGCCAATGGAAGTGATTTAGACCGGCAAACTTGTAGATCAGCTCTTCTTTTTTCTTGCCAAGCATTGCTGGTTCTGTCATCGTCGCCATTACTGGCACATTGCATAATCCGATCACTTTATCCCATTTGCCATATCTGATAACTGCTTCTGTCACCATCCCGCTTGGGTTCGCGAAATTGATCAGCCAAGCATTTGGACATAAACGCTTCATGTCTTCAACGATTGCCAAAACCACTGGAACGGTACGAAAAGCTTTGAATATCCCGCCAGCACCATTTGTTTCTTGCCCAATCATCCCATAATAACTAGGGATCCGCTCGTCTTTGATTCGTGCATCTAATTGACCGACACGAAACTGAGTCGTAACAAAATCCGCATCTTTCAATGCTTCTTCCCGATCCAAAGTTGCATAGATCTTGACTTCATACGGAGAAGCATCCCACATACGCTGAGACATCTGACTGACGATCTCAAGCTTTTCTTTTCCTTCTTCTACATCTACGAGCCAGATTTCTCGTATCGGTAATTCCTCATATCTTTTGATAAATCCTTCCATCAACTCGGGGGTGTAACTGCTGCCTCCACCAATCGTAGCGATTTTGATTCCTTTTGCCATGTTCTCACTCCTTTGCTTTTTACACTTTTATTATCTTTTTTGTAAACAAAACAAACAATAGAAATTCGTTTCTTTCCAGTAACATTTACAAAAGTTAGTGTTTTCTACTGGATTTTTGTAAATATCTTGTCAAAAAATGACTTTATTAAGCTATATAACATAAATCCGTTTACAAATCATTTTCAAAAAAGTTATAATTTACGTAAAAAAACTAGAAGAAGGTATCTACATGTTATTACGTGAAAAAATCAAAGAAATCTCCTTTTCTCCTTCAGAAAATGAAGTGATTCAGTTTCTCTTAAGCGATTCTCCAGCACTTGGCGAAATGACCATCCAAGAGATTGCTGAGCGATGTTATATCCACCCGTCCACACTCATCCGTGTAGCAAAAAAAATGGGTTTTGATGGCTGGGTCAGTTTTCGTAATGCTTTTTTAGCTGAAACAGCCTATCTTGAAGGGAATTTTCAAGACGTAGATGCGAATCTTCCTTTTTCCACCACAGACGGTATTATGACGATCGCAAATAAAATGGCTTCTTTAGAACAGATGACGATTCAAGATACACTTTCTCTCATTCATCATGACCAACTGCAAAAAGCCAAACAACTAATGCTTCAAGCAAAAAAAATCGTGATTTTCGCCAGTAACTCGAATACTTTGATTTCTCAAGATTTCATGCTGAAAATGAAGCGCATCAAAATGGATGTCACGATTGTCACCACTTTTGGTGAATCGTTCTATGAAGCGTACAATTGCACGAGTGATATGTGCGGGATTCTGATTTCTTATACGGGTGAAAACAATGTGATCCTTCGTACCGCAGAAATATTGAAACAAAATCATGTTCCAATTTTAGCTTTGACCAGTATCGGTGATTCAACGCTATCCTCAATGAGTACAGCCGCTTTGCGACTTACGACACGCGAACGACTGTATTCAAAAATTGGTAATTTTACGATCAATACATCGATTTGTTATCTTCTAGACGTGTTATATAGTTGTGTTTTTGCAGAAAATTATCAACAGAATTTAGTCCATCTAATTTCTGTAGGACAAAAATTTGATAAACGCCCTATCAGCTCAGCCATCATGAAAGAGCCTTTCAATTTTGAAAATAAAGAAGTGGACTAAAAAGAATAGTTAAGTCTATTCCATTCTTTCACCTAACCGTTCAGGTCAGTGCGGTGATAAGTGCATCGTCTGGCCCGACCGTCTCCCCTTGATTTTCCAAAATATCCAAATAATCCATGTAATTGGTGACGATTACAGGTGTTTCTAAACTGTATCCTTCCTTTTCGATTTTCTTTTTGTCGAAGCGGAGCAATAGATCGCCTTGTTTCACTCTTTCTCCTTGCTGCACCAAGCTTTCAAAATATTTCCCTTCCAACTGAACAGTATCCAATCCGACATGAATCAGCAATTCCAGACCTGTTTCAGAAACCATTCCGATTGCATGTTTCGTGGGGAACAGGGTCATGACTGTTCCGTCAAAAGGGGCACGTACTTCTCCTTTTTCAGGGTAGATCAAGATTCCTCGACCTAGTGTTCCTTGTGCAAAAGCTGCATCCTTTGCTGCTTTCAGTGGAGCGATTTGTCCTTGTATCGGTGTTTTTACAATTTCTTTACCTGATCTTTTCTGTCTGTCATCTGTTTCACCTGCTTCCTCCTTCCAAAAGAAAAAAGTCAGCGCAAAGGATACCACCATCGCAATGGCGATCCCAATCAATACATTAATCACATCTGTTAAATCACCATCTGGTCTAATATAGTTGGGAATTGTAAAGATGCCTAGTCCACCTTGATTCCAAGAAGTTAAATTCATTAACCCACTATACGCGCCCCCTAACGCACCACCGACACAGGTAAAAATAAATATTTTTTTACGTGGTAATGTAAACCCATAAATAGCTGGCTCTGTAATCCCCACAATACCAGAAACAATGGCTGGTATTGCAATTGCTTTGTCTTTTGGATTTCTAAGCTTAAAGTAGAGTGCGGTAAGTGCTGCAGTTTGTCCAAAAGACACTACTGCAACAGGTGTCATAATATTTTGCCAACCATTCACAGAAAATTGCATCAATCCCATTGGTACGATTGCCCAATGGAGACCAAACATCACCAGAATTTGCCAGAAGAAGCCTACGATTGCTCCATAAATAACTGGCGAAAGTGCTAAAAGTGTTTCAAATCCAGCCATTAAAATATCAGTTGCGAATGTGAATACTGGTCCAACGAGTAAAAAACCTAAAGGCATTGTAATAAGAACGGTGAAGAATGGAACGAAGAAATTCGCGATCATCTCAGGTACTAACTTTTTAATTGGTTTCTGAATTTGGCTAGCTAACAACACAATAAAGATAATGGGAATGACAGAAGAAGCGTAGTTACGCGCAATCCAGGGAATGCCGAATACTGTTTGATAAATAGGTGCTTCAAAAATAGTGCCAGAAAATATGGTCGTTAGTGGTGCTTCTGCTGCACCACTCAAAGCTTCCAGCGACAAGCTAGGATTCATTAATGCTGCGCCAAGCAACATCCCTACGAATTCATTTACTTTAAATTTACGGGCAGCTGTTAAACCGATAATAACAGGCATAAATTGGAATACAGAATCACCGATATTATCAAACATAACAAATGTGCCAGAACCGCGGTCAAACGCGCCTAAGAAGACAAGGAATGCTGTCAGTCCACGAATCATCCCGCCAGCAGCTAGGATAGCAAGGAATGGTTGGAAACAGCCCGATATTCCATCAATAAGCATATCAAACGGTCTCATTTTTTCTGTTGAAACAGCCTCATCAAAAGTAAGGTTTCCTGCTTTTATAACCTCTTCAAACACGACTGGCACATGATTCCCGATGACAACTTGATACTGCCCTCCCGCTCGCATTACCGTTACAATACCGTCCATATTTTTCAAGATCTCATCATTTGCTTTTTCTTCGTTTTTTAATTTGAAACGAAGCCTTGTGATACAATGTGTCAAACCATTGATATTTTCCTTCCCGCCGACATTTTCTACGATTTTTCTCGCTAATTCTTGGTATTTTCCCATTTCTATTCCCTCCAATTTATTAGTGGAAGGTTTAGCCAACTGAATGTCACTACCCTTATTTCATACGTTCTTGTTAATTTATCCTCCTTTTTTTATTTATTTACAACGATTCTCATGCACTAAACGCGCAGTATGGATCGTTAAATACATTTTTTCGTCCGTGGACATCTGGTAGTTGAACGTCTCGGCTAAAAAGTCTGCTATTTTCTCAACGCAACCAAACGTATCCTTATATTTTTTTTGAATAACCTGAAACAATTCCTCAGAAACTTCTCCCACTTCTGATTTTTCTCCATCTAGGACGCGTGTCAGAAAAAAACGTAAGTGTGTGACGAATCGAAAAAAATGGACTGAATCTTCATCAAATGTAATCTTATAGTAATAGCGGACGATATTTAGAATATCCTGTATTGTTATAGTAAACAGGTAGGTATTGTTTTGTTGGCTTTGAATGCCTTGTGCATTGACTAAATGCAATGCGATAAATCCGGCTTCATCTTCTGATAACTTGATGTGGTATTTATCCGAGATTTTCTTCACTGTTTTTTTCCCGATGGCATACTCTTTAGGAAATAGTTGTTTGATATCATACAGCAATACATTTGGTACAAATATTCCCATTTTGTGACGTTCGATAGCCGTATACAAATGATCCGTCAATGCAATATACACAGAATCATTCAACTGGACTTGTAGAGCCTCTTTTGTATATTCAATGATTTCACAAGAAATTTCTAAGTACTCAAGAGGAATCGCTTGTGCCAATTCTTGGAACTGTTGTGAAAGCCCGTCATTTGTCAACTGAAATTTTTTGTCGATGCATGAGTCAAAAATCGGGTCACCCACTTTCTTTTTGAATGCCAAACCTTTTCCCATCACGATCATTTCCTGATTTCTTTCATCCCTGGTTATTACGACGTTGTTATTCAGTACTTTCTCAATCAGCATGTTTTGCTCCTTTCCATGATATATAGGGCTGTATTCAAAACAAAAAGAAAAACCCAAAAAGCCGTCCATGGAACCATGGGAGACTCATCAGGTTTAGCTTGCATCAGGCAATCACTATCCAAGTTGTATCGTTTTCTTTATATTATCGAAAGCAAACGCTTTTGTCAACGCTTTCTTAGTGGCTATTAGGCACTTTTGACTAGCTGTCGTCGTCTTTTTTAAATCGGGTGACTACGCCACTAACGCTCACAGATGAAGAATCTGGGAAGCTCTGTTTTATTTTCGCTCTAGCGCTTAGGACAAAATGCTACTATGCTACTGTCACAACCTCTTTTTACACACCACTGCTTTGCAGTTTGTACATATCTGCATACAAACCATTTTGCGCTAGAAGTGTTTCATGATTCCCACGCTCTACTATATGACCTTTGTCTAAAACTAAAATCAATTCTGCATCCCGAATCGTGGACAGCCGATGGGCAATCGCTATCGTTGTCCGTCCTTGTCGCATTTTTGCCAATCCTTCTTGGATCAATCCTTCGGTTTCAGTATCGATATTTGCTGTTGCTTCATCCAATACTAGTATTTTAGGATCTGTCACGATTGTTCGCGCAAAAGTGATCAGCTGTCGTTGTCCACTAGAATAGCTGGCACCGTGTTCGATCACTTTTGAGTGATATCCTTTTGGTAATTCATCGATGAACTTGTTTGCTTGAACAAACTCAGCTGCATGGCGAATCTGTTCGTCTGTGATAGCTGGATTCATCATCCGGATATTTCCTGCAATATCTCCATAAAACAAGAAGGCATCTTGCAAGACCAATCCCATTTTCTTACGTAACTCTTCCATTGGATATTCTCGAATGTCATGATCATCAATCAAGATCTGGCCTTCATAAAATTCGTAAAACCGCATCAATACGTTGATGATCGAGCTTTTTCCGCTTCCGGTGTGCCCCACTAATGCAACGGTCTCACCCGGATTAGCGACAAAAGAGATATTGTTCAATACATTGTGCTCTCCATCATAAGAAAAGCTTACATTGCGAAACTCGATCTTACCTGAAGTAATCGCTTGATCTGCTCCAGGATTTTGTTGCGGTGCATATTCTTCTGTATCCATGATTTTCAAAATACGACTACCGGCAACCATCCCATCTGTAAAGGTGCTCAAAAAGTCCATCATTTGAGACATTGGATTAAAAAATCCCTGGACATAGGTCGTAAATGCATAGATCAGTCCAACTTCTACGGGAGAATGCAACGCATCGATCCCAAACAAAGTCAACGCCAACGCAATCGCCAATGCATAGAGAAAATTGATGATCGGACTTAACAGAATCGAATTCGTTTTGATCATCGCATAGCGCGTGTCTAAATACTCGTTGTTCACTTGTTCAAATTCTTTAGCTAAACGAGCTTCTTGGCGAAACTGCTGGATAATACGCATGCCGGAAATCGATTCATTCAATTTCGTGTTCAGCTGACTTAATTTTTCCCGCATATTTCGGTAAATACGAGAACTGAATTTCTGGTAATACCAGATGACGATTCCTAAAATCGGCAAAAACACCAAAGTCCACAAGGCAATTTCTCCATTGATTTGAAACATGGCAACGAAAGAAGAAACGACTGCAAAGATCCCAGTCAATACCATCAAAAAGACATACCAAAATTCAAATAGCGTTTCTGTATCATTCGTCACTCGAGAAACGGTCGATCCTGCCGGTGTCTGGTCAAAATAACGCATACCTAGTGTATGCAGCTTTTCAAATAATCTTACCCGAACATACTGATAGGTCTTCAATGAAGCCATGGAATACAAATACCATTGGAAAAACCAAATGATACTTTTGACTATGACTCCAAACAAGTACACACCAGCAAAAAACAAAATAACTTGTGTCGTAGCTGACTGTTTAGCCAGATGATCATCCATAAAAGTTTGGATGATCCTTGGCAATAGGACATTGATCACAGACAGGGCAAACGCAAATAAGATAGCAACGATGAACGTTCTTCTAAAAGGTTTGGCGAACTTCATCAGTCGTTTGATGATCTTCTTCTGTTCTTTAAGTGGAATCGATTTTGTCCATTCCGATTGATAATTCTCATCCATCAGGCCTCGCCTCCTTCTATCTTCGCTTCTAATTGCTGTTTTTCCCACATTCGTTCATACCAGCCACCTAATGCAAGCAGCTCGTGGTGGGTTCCTCGTTCAATGATTTTCCCTTGATCGACAACAATGATTTCTTTTGCATGCATCACGCTGCTTAAACGGTGAGCTGCAATGATGGTTGTTTTCTCTTTTCTTATTTCTTTTAAATTATGCAAGATAGCTTCTTCTGTTTTGGCATCTACTGCAGAAAGTGCATCATCTAAGATCAGCAATTCAGGATTTTTGATCAATGCTCGAGCAATCGAAATCCTCTGTTTCTGTCCGCCAGATAAAGAGACTCCACGTTCTCCAACTAAGGTATCATAACCTTTTGGCAATTCCTTGATTTCATTGTTGATAAATGCTAAAGAAGCCGCATGCTCTACTTCTTCTTCTGAAAGTTTTGGATTAGAAAAACGGATATTATCTCGAATGGTCATCGAAAACAGGAAGTGATCCTGAGGCACATAACCGATTGATCCTAATAAAGCATTCAATGAATATTCTTTGATCGAACGTCCGCCAAATTGGATTTTCCCTTGATAATCATCGTATTCACGCATCAGTAATTTGATGATTGTCGTTTTTCCCGCACCAGTTTTCCCAACAATACCTAATGTTTCTCCTTCTTGGATCGCAAATTTGATTTGTTCTAATGCTGGTGATTCTTCTTTCGGATAGTTAAAAGAGGAAATAGCTACATTCAGCTCGCCTTTTGCCGGGGTCTGCACTGCACCCAGTTGTTCCACGATATGCGTCTTTTCATGCAAAAGTTCATTGACGCGATCATAAGAAGCATTTCCTCTTTCCAATACGTTGAACAATCGACCAATCGCAAACATCGGCCAAACAAGCATACCGATATAGCTAATAAATGAGACCATCTGCCCGATCGAGATCGTGCCTTCCAAGACATACTTTCCACCTAAAATAATTGTTGCAACATAAGACAGACCGATAATCAAGGTAATGAATGGATCAAATAAGGAGTCTAAAAAATTGACTCGTTTGTTTTTAATAATTGCATCTTCAATCTTTTCTTCAAAATCCGCGAGATCTTCTTTTTCTTGTCCAAATGTTTTAATGACTTTGATCCCAGTGATACTTTCTTGTGTCTTATCATTGATACTAGAAAAAGCTTCTTGCGAATCACGAAAAGCATCGTGGAGTTTTGACCCCAGCACTCGTGAAGTAACGGCTAGTAAAGGCAGAGGAATCAGCGCAATCAGTGTTAAGCGCCAATCAATAAACAAAATCATCGCAATGATCGTTGTTCCGCCCGTGATCACTGAATCTGCAAAGGTCAAGATACCAGCTCCTGCTACATTTTGGATTGCATTCAAATCATTCGTTGCATGAGCCATCAAATCTCCAGTCCGATATTTTTGGTAAAAGAGATTGTCCATTTCTGTAAAATGTTTGAATAGCTGCTGCCGAAGTTCTTTCTCCAACCGAGCTGCACTTCCCCAAATATTCGTCCGCCAGATATAACGAAAAAGATATTGTAAGAAAGCTGCAAGGATCAATAGTAAGATCCACCAAGAAATGATCTTTATTGATAAATTCTTATCGGCGATCTCATCAATGATGATCCCAATCACTTTTGGAGGAACTAACTGTACCAAGGCCACTGCGAATAGGGAGAAAATCCCAATTAAATAATGTTTCTTTTCCTGACGAAAAAACCAACCTAATTTTCTAAAAATCGACATTTTACTCCTCCTTTGTCTTTATCAAGAGCATAGGATTGTCTGTCCTTGTCTTTTTTGCTGAATAGTCTGAATAGTCTAACAAATTACGAAATAAAAAACGGACTGAAAAAATCAGCCCGCAAAAAGTCTTTGGGTCAGAACCTATTTTTTCCCTTGGTTCTTCATTTGCTGCATCATCTGGCGAATTTTCTTCTCAGATGGTTTTTGCCCCATTGACATCATCATTGATCGCAACATGTCCTCATTAACGGGAGGATTTTTTTCTAAATAGTCTTTCATATATTTACGCGCTAGGAAAAAGCCACCTACTGCGCCGATTAGCAAAGCAATAATAGCAATAAGTACGACAATACCTGTTGATACCATATAAATCTCTCCTTTCTATTTCCGAATTGCTCTCAATGATTTATTTTACTAAAGTTTATTGAAAAAAGAAAGGCGTATTCTTTAGTTTCATGCAAAAAATAGTGGTTTTTTTAGAGAAGAACAAAATTTTTTTCATTAACCAGCAAGACACGCCACGAAAAAAAATTAGGCATACCGAATCTTTTTCTTTAATTTTTTCTTTCTGAGGTGTAGAATGTAATCGTAGATAAATAGGAAAGGTGGTTTTTTCTTGAATAATCAATCCAACAAACAATTTCATAAGCATCGACTTATTGAACATACAAATGGTTTATCTTTAGCTGAAGTAAATGGAACAGTGGATGTACCAAAGGGAAAAAGTTTTTTTAAAACACTTCTTGCTTACTCTGGACCAGGTGCATTAGTAGCAGTTGGTTATATGGATCCAGGTAACTGGTCCACTTCGATCACTGGTGGACAAAATTTCCAATATTTATTGATGTCAGTTATTTTGATGTCTAGTCTAATTGCTATGCTTTTACAGTATATGGCAGCAAAATTAGGAATCGTGACCCAAATGGATTTGGCCCAAGCAATCCGAGCACGGACAAGTAAGACATTGGGTGTCATTTTATGGATCTTGACTGAATTAGCCATTATGGCAACAGACATCGCAGAAGTCATTGGTGCAGCAATCGCCCTCTACTTACTTTTTGATATTCCATTGGTAATTGCCGTATTTATCACTGTGTTAGATGTTTTCGTCCTTTTATTGCTGACAAAAGTCGGGTTTCGTAAAATCGAAGCTTTGGTTGTCTGCTTGATTTTCGTCATTTTATTCGTTTTCGTCTATCAAGTTGGCTTGTCTAACCCTGATTGGCACAGTTTATTTGCTGGCTTTATCCCTAACAGTCATACATTCTCAGACTCACCTGTCATAGGTGGTGAAACTCCGCTGACTGGAGCGTTAGGGATTATTGGTGCAACAGTCATGCCGCATAACTTATATCTTCATTCAGCAGTTTCTCAAACTCGGAAGATTGATCACCAAGACGAAGAAGATGTAGCACAAGCGGTACGCTTTTCTACTTGGGACTCTAATATCCAGTTGTCAATGGCTTTTTTAGTCAATGCACTGCTATTGATCATGGGTGTCGCTGTATTCAAAACCGGTTCTGTCCAAGATCCTTCCTTTTTTGGTCTGTATGAAGCTTTATCTGATCCATCAGCTATGAGCAATGGTATCTTGATTGCTGTAGCAAAATCTGGTATCTTGTCTACTTTATTTGCTGTAGCACTTCTTGCTTCTGGCCAGAACTCTACTATTACTGGTACGTTGACCGGTCAAGTCATCATGGAAGGCTTCATCCATATGCGTATCCCGATTTGGCTAAGAAGACTAGTCACACGATTGCTTTCTGTGATTCCTGTATTGATTTGTGTTTTGTTTACAAGTACAAAAGGAACGATCGAAGAACATACCGCTTTGAATAACTTGATGAATGAATCCCAAGTTTTTCTGGCTTTTGCATTGCCATTCTCGATGATTCCTTTACTGATGATGACCAATAGCCAAGCGGAGATGGGGAGCCGATTCAAAAATTCATTTGTTGTAAAACTTCTTGGCTGGTTCTCTGTGATTAGTCTGACTTACTTGAACTTACGAGGATTACCAGGTCAAATCGAAAGTTTCTTCGGCGAGCAAGCCACCTCAGCTCAACTAGCATTGGCTGATCAAATTGCCTATGTAATCATTGTTCTTGTCCTTCTCCTGTTGGCATGGACGATTGGTGATTTATATAAAGGAAACAAAAAATATGAACAGCGTTTGCAAGAAACGATAGAAGAAATCGAATAGAAACTGATTCTTTTACACAAAGGAGGTTGTGACAGAAGTGGGCAGCTTCAAGAAATAAGAAGGAATTTAAGAAAATTGCTTTTCAAATTTTTGTGAAATTTCGGCTTATTTCCGAAGAAGCTACTTCTGGAACACCGTGTATCAGAGGTTGTGAAAAAGCTGCCCTGCATCAAGTAATAAGAACAGCCAAACAAAAATAGTTCCTCATATTTTACGTTTGGTTGAGCTTATTACCGCAGATGCAAGCTTTTGAACACCGTTTATTCGGAAAAAGGAACTGCGACAAGACTTTTGTCACAGTTCCCTTTTTATTTGGAAGATAAAGCTTTTTTCAGATTCAATTTACTAAAAACTAGCATGCTTGTTACTGCGATGAATTGCGTTAATGGCACGCCTGCGCCAGTGTAGACACTTAAAAAATAATCCTTTTTTTCTGGCGCATAAGAACAAAACCACGAGACACCGAAAAGAAAAACCAATTGTGTCAGTATTAATCCGATGACTACAATCAAAGAGGAACTATAATAGGCACGATCAGCTTTTGCAAATACGGTTCCTAGTATCATAAGTAATATCCCTGCTATTGAAGCAATCAGCACGGGAATGGCCAGAACTTGGTAAATTTTTATCATGACATTCGCGACTTTTGCTGTTTTTGTCAACTGGAAATCAGGTGTTCTCGGATCACTGCTATCGATCCAATTATCCATTAGTGGAAGATTCAATAGTTCTTGTGCCTGTTCGACTTGTTCTTGCGTCCCGAAACTATAATTCCCCCCTTGATGGAAATCTTTGTATCGCCATGCATAGGCATATCCTGATTTCAGAAAAGCAAATACGATTGGCAGATCATTCATCGTCTTTCCATCCCCTGATCCCATCAGATAAAATTCTTTTTTCTTTTTGATAGTTCCCTTTTGATAGGCTTCTTCTAATTCTTGATTGACTTTTTTCCAAAAATCATTGGTTTCTTTTGCATTGTTTTGGTAATAACCAGATTCGCTTACCACATCTCGCAATGCCCAAAAAATGATATCTCCTGGTAATTCTTTTACTTTTCCGCCTTGGGTCCACGCATGAGTCGTATACAATTCGTCAATACGAGTAGAAACAGTATGAAATGTAGGAGATGCGTCTAAAGCTTTATTTAATGCAGCATGCGAGACCCATATCTCACTGTTTTCTTTATTTAAGTTTGTTTCGTCATCTATTCGGATCAGCTGTTTCATCAAACGTCCAAATTCGCCACTCGAACGGTCATTGATGGCGGCAATACCATATGTTGTCTCGTTTTTATATTCGATCCACTGATAGACGATGGAGAAACCGACTAGAGGGAGTAAAAACAATGAAAGTTTCAGCCATTCTTGTTTCGAAAGGAGAAATGGTCGTTCTTTTAACTTCTTTGCTTCTTTGAAAGAAAAGTCTTGTCCTAGCAAGATCTGAACGAAACTGATACCTAACGCGACTACAGTAAAAGGAAGAAGCCAGATGGAATCTTCGCGAATGAACCAAAAGAAAGGAAAAGAAACAGCTAGCCCTAAAAACCACGGCAGCAATTTTTTGCTGGAATTATATTTGCGGTAATAAATAGCTAGTAAACAAGCGATAATGATCTCAACAGTCGGGATCACGAGAGCATTACGATATGTTCGAGTGGAATATTCATGTGTAAAACTAATCGGAGAAAACAAAAAATAAAAATAGATACTTAAAAGAAGATACTTGTTCTTCACGATTGGTTTAAACGCTAGTGCAACCAATATACTGGCAAGAATACTGAACATGCCGAATAAAACTGCATAAGAAAGATGCAGTTTATGTGCAAGTACTAAAAACAAGCTGTAGGAGATCCCTTTTGAAAGTGTCGTAGTCGTGTACTCCCCTAGCCATTTACCATCCAAAATATTTTGAGCATAGTGAATCAGCAGCTGATCATCATAGGTCGCCGACATATCTGTTCCATAGATTGCTTTACTATATAAATACAACCGAATAATTGTAAATAATACGGCTATGCCAAGAATAAAGTATGTATGTTTCTTTTTTAGTTGGTCGATCAAGGGGTTTAAAATGTTCAGCATCTTTTCGTCCTTTCAATCACGTTTTGCTACTTGTTTGTGAAACTTTTCGTTTTTTACTTTTCTATCAGTATACCCTGTTTGTCTGAATTTAAAAAGAGGGGGCGAAAGGAGCATGTCGAAAACGAATGCAAAAAGCACTCCTTTGTTTCTTAAACAAAAAAGGACAAGGCAGACTGCCCAATCCTTTTTTGTTGCTGTCAGATAGAAAACTTAAAGTGTGACTTCTTCTGCTAATAACTCAGGGAACACTTCGGGATCGAATGCTTGCGCTTTGAACATGGAAATTTCTTTTCCATATGGTGCGTAAGCTTTCTTTTTATCTTTACCGACATATGGGGTTTCTAATATTTTCGAAATGTTGTCAAACATTGGATCATGGACGATTTTGTTCAATGTGTCAAATCCAATTGTTCCAAAACCGATATTGGCATGCCGATCTTTATGAGAACCTTGTGGATTTTTAGAATCATTGATATGCAGTACTTTAAGCCGATCTAATCCGATGACCTTATCAAACTCTTCCATTACACCTGAAAAATCTTCTTTTATATTATATCCGGCATCATTCGTATGACATGTATCAAAAGTAACGGATAATTTTTCATTCAATTTTACTCCATCGATGATTTGCGCTAATTCCTCAAATGTTCGACCGATTTCCGTACCTTTCCCTGCCATCGTCTCCAAAGCGATCTGTGCCGTCTGTTCTTTTGTCAAAACTTCATTCAACCCCTCAATAATTCTAGCAATCCCAGCTTCTGCCCCTGCTCCTACATGAGCGCCTGGGTGAAGGGTGATTTGAGTAGCACCTAAAGCTTCCGCACGGACAATCTCTTCTCTCAGAAATTGTACAGCAAATGGAAACATTTCTGGTTTGATCGTATTTCCCAAATTAATGATATAAGGCGCATGAACGACGATATTTGTTAGTCCGTTTTCTGCCATAAATGCTTTTCCGGCATCAATATTCATCTCTTCGATAGCTTTTCTTCTAGTATTTTGAGGAGCGCCTGTATAGATCATAAAGGTCGAAGATCCGTAACTGGCTGCTTCTTCTGCCGCGCCTAACAGCATTTTCTTTCCGCTCATGCTGACGTGTGAGCCTAATAACATGGATGGATTCCTCCTTGAAAGGCAATTGTTTCGAACAATTCCTGTATATTGATAAGATGATGTACAAAGAAAATAGTTTGTTTTTCTTTGCCCTGTTCTCCATAGTAACTGAAACTTTCCCTAAAGAAAAGCTTAAGAACTCTTTCATAAAAAAGATCATTTCCTCACGTTTTATCTCATTCGAAAAAGAAATTCCTGTCAAAAACAGCCTTGTCTGTTTTTTTGTCCTATTATTTGCTATAATTAGCGAAATAAAACCATTAGTTGAGGTGACCCTTTTGCCACGCAAAAATACTCGAAAAAAACAGAATAGAAGAAAAAAAGAAAAATGGTTTGTTCCTAAGATTATTTTTAGAGTGTTTCAATCATTGACTGTTTTTATTACTGTTCTTCTTTTGTTGTTCGCAGCTCTAGGTATCGGAATAGGTGCTGGCTACTTTGCCTATCTTGTCGAAGACACACAATTGCCGACTAAAAAAGAACTGCAGACAGAACTAGGAAACATTACGGAAACGTCAAAGATTGTTTATGCAGATAATACAGAGATATCAAAAATCCAGACAGATCTGATGCGGACGACTATTTCATCTGATAAGATTTCGCCTTTATTGAAAACCGCGATTATCAGTACAGAAGATGAATACTTCGATAAACACCAAGGTTATGTCCCTAAAGCTGTTTTACGAGCACTAGTTTCAGAAGCGACTGGCATCGGCTCGTCTGGAGGATCCACTTTGACACAGCAATTAGTCAAACAACAGATCCTAACCGATGAAACAACATTCAAACGTAAAGCAAACGAGATTGTTCTTTCTGCACAAGTAGAAAAACACTTTTCAAAAGATGAGATCATTGCTACGTATTTGAATGTCTCACCATTTGGTCGGAATAATAAGGGGCAAAATATTGCTGGAGTCCAGGAAGCTGCTAGAGGAATCTTTGGTGTAGATGCAAAGGATGTGACTCTGCCGCAAGCTGCTTATATCGCTGGTTTGCCTCAAAGCCCTATCACGTATAGTCCATACACGAATACAGGCGCGCTAAAAGAAGATCTTTCTGCCGGTCTTGCCAGAAAAGATTTTGTTTTATTCAGTATGTACCGTGAAGGACAAATTACGAAAGAACAATACGAAGAAGCGAAAGACTATGATCTTACAAAAGACTTTCTCCCACAACAAATCGCGGAACAGACTGACAGAGAATTCTTGTATTATACCGTGATGAACGAAGCAACAAGGATTATTGCACAACAATTGGCAGAAAAAGATAATGCTGATATGTCAGATTCATCGGTCAGTGAAGCTTATTATCAAAAAGCACAGCAAACGATCCAAAACAAAGGATATACGATCCATTCGACGATCGATAAAGATATCTATGCTGCATTGCAAACCGGCGTAGAAAATTATGGCTACATGTTAGATGATGGTGCTGGTAGCCAAGTGGAGACTGGAAATGTATTGATGGATAACAGAACCGGACGTATCTATGGCTTCGTGGGTGGTCGGAATTACAGCCAGAATCAAAATAACCACGCCTTTGATACAGAACGTCAAGCTGGTTCATCCATCAAACCGGTTCTTGTTTACGGTCCTGCAATCGATATGGGACTTGTCGGATCAGAATCCCGTGTATCAGATTATGCAACGACTTGGCAAGAAGGAAAAAATGCTGGTGAGAAAATCGTCAATGCGACCAATGAAGGGTCGAACACCTTCCAAACCGTCCGTGAGTCACTGGAATGGTCCAACAATATCCCAGCTTATCACTTATATCAAGATGTGTTGAATTCCGGTGGATCGAAACAATACGCTTACGAGCACTACTTGGCGAAGATGAACTACCCAGCAAATGATAATTGGGGCGTTGAATCGGCTCCTTTAGGGACAGTAGATGTAACGACGCTTCAACAGACAAATGGATTCCAGGCCTTAGCAAATGGTGGAGTCTACGAAGAAGGCTATATCATTGATTCCATCACAGATAATGCAGGTAATGTGATTTATAAACATGAAAGTAATTCTGTCCGTATTTATTCCGAAGCAACGGCATCGATCATGAATGACATGATGCGTAGTGTGATCAATGAAAAAATCACTACACCATTCAAAGATGTCATCTCAAGCTTAAACGGAAATCTAGGAAATGCAGATTGGGTCGGAAAAACTGGTTCTACCAATGAATACCGAGATTCATGGCTGATCGTCTCAACTCCATCTATCACTATCAGTAGTTGGGCAGGACACGATGACAATACTGGAATGGACAGCCAAGCAAGAATACGTTCGGCTAATTATCTTGCCAATCTAATCAATCAAGCTTACCAAGCAAACCCTGAGATTTTCGGCACTGATGAGAAATTTGACTTATCATCCGATGTGATGAAGAAAAAAGTATCTGGGTTCACAGGACAAACAGCTGGAAAAGTTACTGTCAATAAAAAATCCATCCAAACGCCAGGAAAAACAGTGGAATCACTTTGGGCAAAAAATGGTCCGAAGAAAAGCGCCTTTAAATTCGGCGTTGGCGGTACTGATGAAAACTATACAGATTACTGGAACACCGCTTCAGCTTATGCTAGAGCGAATCCAGAGACCAAAGAATCAGACGATAAAGATGATTGATCTAATAGATTAATCAGAATTAAAGGGAGCTGCGACAAAAATCTTGTCACAGCTCCCTTTTTCCGAATAAATGGTGTTCAAAAGCTTGCATCTACGATATTAAGACAAATTTATGTAAAAATGTGAAAAGCCATTTTCACAAAATTTTTCTATATAACTTTACTAACGAAACTGTTTTAATTTCTTTTCTTGTCTTTGGAATAATTCGGTTAGTTTTTCTGCAAATTGCCCTTTTACTGATTCTTTCAAGTGTACATGTCGGTTAGAAAATTCTTGAGCAGCTTCTTCTGCAGTCATTTGGTAGTTTTGATCTGTCAATCGTTTTTCTGCCCAAATTTGCTGAGATATCCCCATACCAACTGAACGTACATTTGATCGATGTAGATTTTTCTCTAATTCTTTTAGTAATTGCATTAAAAATTCATTCATAAGATGATTTCTCCATAGTTATTTGTCTGATTTTTTGACGATAGGAACGTTCTAGTTCATCTTGCTGCTGATAGAGTTTTCGTCGTTCTACTTGTAGGGCTTGTTGATAATGCTCCTGATAATTCGAATAACTTCGTCTTGCTTGAAACAGAGGCTCATTATCTAAAGCTAAGTTCTTTAATACATGATGCAGTCGCTGCTCCTCTTGCTCCATCAATCGTAATCCTTGATTCTTAAAGTGGATCAATTCATCTTCTTGAGCTTCTAATTGTCTTCGTTCACTTCGATAATCTCTTTCCAATTCTTCTAGTTTCATCTACTTCTCCTTTAATTGAATTGCTGTGCTAATTCTCGATCTCGTGCAACGATTTCATTGATTTTGTCTTGGATCTCCTTCGCCAATGTATCAAAGGCCTCCCCCATACGTCTTGCCTTATTGATTCGTAGCAGATAGACTTCTTTCGCAGAATCGACTAAGTTTTCTTTTGTGGCGCCCACACTAGCTAATGCTTCTATGATTTCCTGTTCAGTCAACGAAGGGGCGACAACACGTGCTTGCCGCAAGCCTTCTTGCCATTTTTTCTCTAGCTCAAAAATTCCTCTTTGATTGATGCGGATAACTTCTTCCATAGCGCTTTTCATTTTTGCCGATAACTTTTCCACTACTAACCTAGCTTGTGTGTCATCTAAGTAAATTTGTTCATTAACTGTCAGCCGGCCGCCACTTAATCGTAGTTTTTTACGTATGTTGTTCAGTTCTTGCAACTGATAGGAAAACAACTGGGTCGCTTGGTTTTCTTTCTGTTGTTTTCGAGCTTTAACATTGTTTTCATTTTCAGGAATAATCAGCTTTCCATTTTCATCAAACTTCCAAGAGGTTAAACTGTGGGAAGCAAGCAGATTCAAGAATGCTGTTTCCATACTGATCCGAACTTCAGCACCTGTGCCATTACCACCAAAATTACCGATAAAATCGGCGTGATTTCGGTAATTGGTGAGCATACCGGGATTTTCTTCCACCCATTTTTTTGCTTCTGGTGATAAGAGATCATACGGGTCCGGCCCGTTGAAGCCGACATTTTTCCATTGTTTCTCTGCTGCTACATATAATGCTAAGAATCCACCTAATGAATGGCCGGTAGTAGAAATAGCAGCTTCTCCATATTCCTTTTTTACTTCATTAGCAAATGCAATCGCTGAATTGATTTGCCCCGCTGTTTTCAATCCACTAACGGATAAAATCTTGTTTGTTGTTGCTTTTTCAGAAAAACTTGCTCCTGGTCTATTCCCGTAGAGATTCATGATACTTCTTGCATCCGTTTCCAAATCTTTCCAATCACTTAAGTTCGTTCCTGCAAAGGCAATCACTACTTGAGAAATATCCACTTTACCGTTCTTGATTGGCGCTACAGCCATCGCCTGCATGCCGTCCAATGAGTCTTTGATTTGTAGGATTTTAAATTCAACACCCGCAAAATCCCACTCACTATTAATTTTTAAATCAGGCTCATATTTTGAATGTTTAGGATCTAGCCAATAAACCTTGTCACTTAACTCCCGATAGAATTCTTCAGTTATAGTCAAACTAGTTCCTCCTCTTTATTTGTATAAGTAACTTTTACTTTTTCTTTAGTGATTCCCTTTTTTTGTATATTTCTATTTTCTATACTATAACTCCCGATTTTGTTTTGCTCTTTCCAAAACGTATACGAGAAAGATACTGTTTCGTTATTAATAGTTATTAGCGTTATATGCATTCCGTAAGAACCAGTTTTTTCATTTTTTCCTGCTTCGTTAATCTTCACTTCCTTGATATCCGCAAAAGTATTTTTCAGAACTTTGACGGATTGTTTTTCTACTGCGAGTAAATCTTGCTGTTTTTGCACTTCTCTTTTGTCCATATAGATTTTCCCTCCGATTCCTAATATGACGATTAACAAAATGGCTAAGCTGAATTTTCTTATTTTCCGGGGCAAGAACGTGCCTCCTTTCTTTTTATGTACGGTATTGATACCTTCATTATTTAAGTACGCGAAAGTTTGCAGGAATTTTTTTATTTTTGAAATTTTTCTCCAATTTGCTATGGACGATTGGCGCTACAGCCATCGCCTGCATGCCGTCGAAGGAGTTTTTGATTTTTAGGATTTGGAATTTTGTTTCTCCAAAGTTTTTAATGGCGCCTTCTTTGTAACTTTTACTATATTGAGGATGTTTTGGATCTAGCCAATATACTTTATTACTTATTCCTTTATACTGCTTATCAGTAATTGTCATACTTTTTCCTCACTTCCATCTGTATAGATAACTATAATCTCATCAACCGTAATCCCTTCTTTTTGTACTTCTTCATTTTCAACACCATAGCCATCTATCTCATTGCTTTCTTTTGTAAAGCTATAATCAAAATAAACGACTTTTCCTTCTGTATTGGTCATCGTTATCAATGCTTCATAGATTCCTGTCATGTCGTTTTTCTCAAATTGTTCGATTTTCACTTCTTTGATATCCGCAAAAGTATTTTTCAGAACTTTGACGGATTGTTTTTCTACTGCGAGTAAATCTTTCTGTCTTTGCACTTCTCTTTTGTCCATATAGACTTTCCCTCCGATCCCTAATATGATGATGAATAAAATGGCTAAGCTGAGTTTTCTTATTTTCCGGGGCAAGAACGTGCCTCCTTTCTTTTTATGTACGGTATTGATACCTTCATTATTTAAGTACGCGAAAGTTTGCAGGAATTTTTTTATTTTTGAAATTTTTCTCCAATTTGCTATGGACGATTGGCGCTACAACCATCGCCTGCATGCCGTCCAATGAGTCTTTGATTTGTAAGATTTGAAATTCCATACCAGCAAATTCTTTAACAGAGTTCTTTTTGTATCCCTCATTGTAGCGGGGATATTTGGGATCTAGCCAATAAACCTTCTCACTAATATCATTGTAATGCTTATCGTTTATTGTCATACTAACTCCTCCTGTCCGTTAGAAAAAATTACTTTTACTCTTTTTATAGTGACTCCTGTCTTTTGTACCGCTCTGTTCTCAATGCCAAAACCACCAAGTTCATTTCTCTCCTTCCAAAAACTATAATCAAAATAAACAGATTTCCCTTCATTATTTGTCATTGTCACAAGTGCACCATAACTTCCGGTAACAGGGTTTTTTTTAAATTCTTCTACCTTCACTTCCTTGATATCCGCAAAGGTATTTTTCAGAACTTTGACGGACTGTTTTTCTACTGCGAGTAAATCTTGCTGTTTTTGCGCTTCTCTTTTGTCCATGTAAAATTTTCCTCCGATTCCTATAGTAAGAATGGTCAAAATGATGACTATGGTCTTTCGTCTTTTCTTAGGCAAATAGAAGTCTCCTTTCGGGTTATGTATGATGGATTGTTTCTCCTTTAAGATAAGTACGCAATCGAGCCTGGATTTTTTTGGATTTTTTAGAGTTACTTTTCTACTTTTCTACTTTCTTTTTTATCACGTTTTCATTTTAAAGTAATTTTGATAGTAGTGAACAAAATGTAGCATCTACGCACAGATTGTGTCGTATACGATGGACGTAAGGTTTGTTTCCGCCATTCTCTCTTTTTTTTAAAGTCACAAAAAAAGGGGTTATGACAAAATTTTGTCATAACCCCTTTTCTCGTATAAAGGTTGTTCCAGAAGTTGACCACTTTGGGAACAACCTTTAAATGATTGATCTTTTATTATTTAGTTGATCCTTTTTCTTCGATTCCATAAGGCAAGATAATCGTTTTTTCTTCGACTTCTTCTTTATTCATCATTTTCGTCAATAGGCGCATGGATACCGCTCCTAAATCGTATAATGGTTGTGTGATACTTGTCAAACGAGGACGAGCTACTTCTGTCAGTAAAGAATTGTTGCTTGTGATGATTTCGAATTCTTCTGGTACTTTTACGCCACGGTCTAATAAACCATCCAAGATACCAATGGCTAATTCATCGTCTGAAACATAGACAGCTGTTGCACCGCTATTATGGATCCGGTCAACTAGAGACAGACCATCTTTAAAGTTGTATTGTGCCTCAAAGATTAATCCTTCGCTATATGGTAGATTGTTTTCGCTTAATGCTTCTTTATAGCCTTTCAAACGGTTTTGGCCATTGATAGGATCAATCAGCGCACCGCTGACAAAAGCGATTTTTTTATTGCCGCTTTTTGCTAATTTATTTACTGCATCTTTTGTTGCTGATACATAATCAATGTTTACGCTACCTACTTGTTCATCTGGATCAATGGAACCAGCTAGTACAACAGGCGTTTTTGAACGTGAAAATTCTCCACGGATTTCGTCTGTGATATGGTGACCCATAAAGATCACGCCGTCCACTTGCTTAGCCAATAAATTATTCAATACATTGACTTCTTTTTGATCGTTGCCATCTGAGTTTGCTAAGATGATATTGTATTTGTACATTGTTGCCACATCGTCGATACCACGTGCTAAAGAGGCAAAGAACATATTGCTGACATCAGGAATGATTACCCCAACTGTTGTTGTTTTCTTACTTGCCAAGCCACGTGCGACTGCATTTGGACGATAATCCAAGCGATCGATAACTTCCAAGACTTTTTTTCTTGTTGCTGGTTTGACGTTTGGATTGCCATTTACGACACGTGAAACAGTAGCCATCGAAACATTTGCCTCTCTCGCTACATCATAGATAGTGATTGTTTGCTTTTCCATTTGTGTTCTCCTATTCATATTTTATATGTTTTCTGAAAATACGTCTTACATTTCTAAAATAGGATATCAAATAATCTCAACAATTGCAACCGTTTTATCTCTGTTTTCATGAAAATTTTTACTTTTTTCAGTTTTAAGAACGTTGGTCTTTTAATCAATCAGTGGTACAATTATTGAATACAAAATTAATTTAGAAAGTAGGTTGCTAAATGAATAACGTAAAAATCAATGAACTACGTCAATGGATGGCACAACACCAAGTAGAATTGGCTTATATCAGCGACCCTGGCCACATCGCTTACTTTTCCGGATATGAAAGTGATCCTCACGAGCGTGTACTAGCTCTTTTTATCCCTCTGGAACAAGATCCTTTCCTTTTCACTCCTGCTCTGGAAGTTGAAGATGCTCAAAACAGCAGCTGGACGTACGATGTACGTGGCTACTTAGACAGCGAAAATCCTTGGGAGATCATCGGAAAAGAGCTTCGCGCACGCTATGGGCAACCTGGTAATGTAGGTATTGAAAAGAATGCTCTGACTGTCGATCGCTTCGATGCTATCTCTGATATCTTGACAGGTACAGATTCTTACACCGATCTAACTTCTATTATCCAGCGTCTGCAACTGATCAAAACGGTAGAAGAAAAAGACAAACTGATCGAAGCTGGTAAATGGGCCGATGTTGCCTTTGAAATTGGCTTCAAAACAGTAAAAGAAGGCGTAACTGAACAAGCAATTATCGCAGAAATCGAATACCAATTAAAAAAACAAGGTGTTTCACAAATGTCTTTCGACACATTAGTCCTTGCAGGAGCAAATGCTGCAAGCCCTCATGGTACACCAGGAAGCACGAAGGTTTCACCAAATGAACTAGTGTTATTCGATCTTGGCGTTATTTGGAATGGCTATTGCAGTGATGCTACTCGTACAGTTGCTTATCAAAAACCAACTGAATTCCAAGAAAAAATCTATAACATCACTCTTGAAGCACAGCTTGCCGCACAAGAGGCAGTTCGCCCAGGTGTGACAGCAGGTGAACTTGATCAAATCGCACGAAACGTGATCAACAGCTATGGCTACGGCGAATATTTCAATCACCGTTTAGGTCACGGAATCGGAACAACCGTCCACGAATTCCCTTCTCTTGTAGAAGGAAACGACTTAGTGATTGAAGAAGGGATGTGCTTCTCTCTTGAACCAGGAATCTATATTCCTGAAAAAGTAGGGGTACGTATCGAAGATTGTGTGTATGTGACAAGTGATGGTTGTGTGCCATTCACGACTACACCAAAAGAATTACTTGTTTTAGAGTAATGAAAATAAAAAAGGTGAGAGCTGGTCCGCTCTCACCTTTTTTATTCTAGAAATGAGTAATCTTAGTGATTGGTAGTCGAATCTGTCATTGTATCTTTCATTTCTTTCTTAGCTTCTTTTGCATCTTCTTTTGCCATTTTCAACATTTCTTTTGTGTCATCTGCAACTGGTTTTGCTTCTGACATTCCTTCATTGACCGTCTCTCCTGCTTTATCTGCAGCATCTTTTACATCGATCATGATATCTTCTGAAGTATCTTTAGCAATACTACCTAATTCGTCTGCTGGCTTTTTCAGATCTTCTGCTGTTTTTTTGAAACGATTAGATAAATCAGCTGATTGTTCTTTGAGGTTTAACAAGATATCATCTGATTCACTTCCTGCTTCCTCTGCTGATTCACTTACCTTCTGCTTAACATTGCCTGCTAGATCCCCTGCTTGTTGAGAAAGATCTTGCGCTTTTTCTTTTGCAATACCTGTTAACTCAGATGATTTTTCTTTTGCCATATCTGTGTAATCTGAAGCCATGTCCATCAAATCATCTGCTTGAGCAGCCAATTCATCCCGAAGTTCTTTACCAGATTTGGGTGCTAACAATAATGCGGCGATTGCTGCGGCTGTACCTCCAACTACTGCACCTAATAAAAATCCACCTTTTTTAGCCATTCTTATTTTCCTCCTGTCGTTTCAGTATGTTTTTTGTTTTTAAAAAATTTCATCGCTGTTCCACCGACTTTTCCGGCAACAGTCGCTTTAGCTGTCGTTTTTCCGATTCCGCCGACTTTCGTCACGATGTTTTTACTAGAATGATTAAGTTCCGATACACTTTCACTTAAATCAGCAACTGCTGTGAACAATGGATCGATCGTTGCGACTTTTCCATTGATATCCAAGAGCAGCTCATTACTTTTGACTAGCAAGCCTTCTACTTGTCTAGATAAAAGATCTACGTCTTGTGTGACGATCTCAATTGTCGTATTTGCTTCTGCGACAGTCTGGTCTACTTTTTCTAAAGTTTTGGAAACTTGCAACAATACGCGAACGATGAAAACGACAAGTATCGCAAAGGCGATTGCTGCGATCAATCCTGCAATTTCTCCTCCTGACATGATCAAACTCCCTTCTTGTCTCTCTTTTCTATAAGGATAGCATTTTCGTGTTTTTTAAACAAATAAAAACGAGCTTCAACTACTTTTTATTCAATTAGCAGCTGAAGCTCGTTAGAAAAAAAGATTATTTTTTCTTTTCTTCTTTGATTTCTGTTATTCCTTTTGGATTATGATTGATCTTGCTTCCTTCTGCTTCTAATGTTTTACCTAAAGACATGATGTATTCACGCAAAGGTGCCCCTACTTCTGGATGTGTCAGACCATATTCAATACTTGTTTTCATAAAACCAAATTTGTCACCAACGTCATAACGTTTACCTGTGAATTTACGGGCAAATACGCGTTGTGTTTTATTCAACGTATCGATTGCGTCAGTTAGTTGGATCTCATTTCCAGCACCTGGTTGTTGTTCTGATAATACATCAAAGATTTCTGGAGTCAATAAGTAACGCCCAATAATAGCTAAATCACTTGGTGCTTTGCTTGGATCTGGTTTTTCAACAAAGTTTTTGACATTGTATAACCCATCTTCCAGTACTTCCCCTGGGTTGATGATTCCGTATTTTGAAGTTTCATCGTGAGGAACTTGCATAACGGCAATCGTAGAAGCGTGTGTACGCTCATAGTCATCGATCAATTGCTGTGTCAATGGTACTTCGTCTTCCATGATATCATCGCCTAGCATAACGACAAACGGTTCATTTCCAATAAAGGCTCTTGCTTGAAGAACGGCGTGTCCTAACCCCTTTGGATGAGATTGACGGATGAAATGCAAATTGACATCTGTCGTTTCTTCTACTAATTTCAATAATTCGGTTTTTCCTTTTTCACTTAGGTTTGTTTCTAATTCGATATTTGAATCAAAGTGATCTTCGATTGGTCGTTTAGCTTTTCCTGTAACGATCAAGATGTCTTCGATTCCTGATTTCAACGCTTCTTCAACGATGAATTGGATCGTTGGTTTGTCCACGATTGGCAACATTTCCTTTGCCATCGCCTTTGTTGCTGGTAAAAATCTTGTTCCTAATCCTGCTGCTGGAATAACTGCTTTTTTTACTTTCATATACATTCGCTCCTTCAAAAAATTGTTAATGAGAATTCATTTTCTTTTTTCCCATCACGTAACATGATTTCTTTTGCGGCTGTTTTGATTTCTTTTTGTTCATACAGCACTTCATAGATTGTTTGAGTGATGGGCATTTCGATTTCCATCATTTGGGCTAGTTCCATCGCTGCTTGAGTAGTATTCACACCTTCAACAACCATTCCCATATTGGCTAGCACCTCTTCTAGAGGCTGACCTTGTCCTAACAAGTTGCCTGCGCGCCAGTTTCTGGAATGAACACTTGTGCAAGTAACGACTAGATCACCTACTCCGCTTAAGCCAATAAAGGTCAGTGGGTTGGCACCCATTGCTACACCTAAACGGCTGATCTCAGCTAATCCGCGCGTCATGATTGCCGCTTTTGCATTATCGCCAAACCCTAAGCCGTGAATAGCACCAGCTCCAATGGCAATAATATTTTTCAAAGCTGCTCCCATCTCTACACCAATCACATCAGGGTTGGTATAGATTCGAAAATAATGGTTCATGAACAGCTCTTGTACATATTTTGCTGCTTTTACATCTGTGCTTGCCGCTGTGATCGTCGTAATGTCATGCTTTGCTACTTCTTCCGCATGGCTTGGCCCAGAAAGAACAGCAACAGCTTTTCTTTTTTCTGTCGGGATTTCCTCTAACAAGATTTCAGAGATTCTTTTATGCGTTCCCTGTTCTAATCCCTTACTTGCGTGGATGATCACTGGCTTCGTATTCAATTTGGCAACTAGTTCTTTTGCAACAGAACGTATCGCTTTCGTTGGGATAACGAATAGTACCGCATCTGCATCTTTTACTGCATCTTCCATATCGGTGAATGCTCGGATGGAATCGGGTAGATGATGATCTGGTAAATAACGTTGATTGGTGTGTTGGGTGTTGATTTCTTCTACTTGTGAAGCACGATGTCCCCAAATCCGAACGTCATGTCCGTTTTCAGCGAGGACTTGTGCTAAAGCAGTCCCCCAAGAGCCTGGTCCTAAAACCGCTACTCTATAATTCATTTTACCACTCCTGAAATTTTTTTCATTTTTAACGCTCTAAAAATCAAATAATTTGTTGATTTTTTCCTAATGAGCGGTCATAATCCGGTAAATTTCCTTTTTTTCTACGCCAAATAAACAGAATCAATGTGCCGACAAATAAAACAGCAGACAATAATTGAGAAATGCGGATCACACCTAAAAAGTAAAGGCTGTCTGTGCGTAACCCTTCGATAAAGAAACGTCCGAAACTATACCACATTAGATAACATAAAAGGACTTCTCCTTTTTTCAAAAGATGTGGTTTCTTCCGCAAAACCAAAAGCAGAATAAATCCAATCAAACTCCAAAGTGATTCATAAAGAAAGGTTGGTTGTCGATAGATTCCTTCGATATACATGTTATCAATGATGAATTGCGGTAAATGCAGACTTTCTAAGAAACTTCGTGTCGTGTCTGGACCATACGCTTCGTGGTTCATGAAATTTCCCCATCGTCCGATTGCCTGCGCCAATAATACGCTTGGTGCAGCGATATCTAAAAAGGTCCACAAAGAAATAAAATGATATTTGGTAAAAAAGTACAGTGTGATTGCACCTGCAATCAATCCCCCGTAAATCGCTAATCCTCCTGAACGGATATTGAATATCTGGATTGGATCAGCTATATATTGGGGAAGATCGAATAAAACATAATACAAGCGGGCACCAATAATGGAAATCGGCAATCCCCACAACATAAAATCTGTCACGTCATCTGCTTTTAATCCTACCCGAACAGCTTCTCTGCTGCTGAGCCACATGGCAATAATGATTCCTGATACGATAATCAATGCATACCAGTAGATAGGAATTCCTACAAGCTCAAAAGCAACTCGATTGATTTGTGCTAACATATTGTCACTCCTTGCTAGTCATTGCCTGAGTTTTCTTCAATCAAGCGACTTAATCTTTCTTCAAATGTTTTCGTTGCGTCAAAGCCCATTGTACGCGCGCGGAAATTCATCGCGGCTACTTCAATGATGATTGCAACGTTTCGTCCTGTTTTGACAGGGATTTTTATTTGTGGAATGCCCACTTCCGCGATTTCAACGGTCGTGTCTTCAGAGCCCAGACGGTCGTATTTCTTATCTTTCGCCCATGCTTCTAGATAAACAGCTAACTGGACTTGCATAGAGCCTCGTACCGCACTCGCACCGAAAAGATTCATTACATCTATGATACCGATCCCTCGAATCTCAATCAGATGTTCCAGGATTTTAGGAGGTTCTCCGATTACCGTCAGTTCATCTTGCTGATAGACATCTACTCGATCGTCTGCGATCAATCGATGTCCGCGCTTAATCAGTTCCAACGCCGTTTCACTTTTCCCTATCCCACTGTCCCCTTGAATTAGTACACCTAATCCGTAGACATCGACTAACACACCGTGGACACTTGTTCGAGGGGCTAAGCGCCCATCTAAATAACTAGATAATTCACCTAGCAGCCGGGACGTTGAGATAGGCGAACGCAGCACAGCTATCCCATTTTCATTGGCTGCTTGGATCATTTCTTCCGGAGCCGGCAATCCTCTTGAAATAATAAATGCGGGCATATCTTCACTACATAATCTTCTCATAATGATCAAACGCTCTTCTGGGATCATCCGTTCCGCAAAACTGATTTCTTTACTGCCAAATAGCTGTAAACGATTATGGGAATAATAATTAAAATAACCGGTCAACTCTAGTCCTGGGCGTGAGATGTCCCCAGTCACGATGACGCGGTCTAAACTTTTCTCGTCGCCTGTGACGATTTCCAAAGATAATTTTTTTACTAATTGGCTAACTTTTACAACTTCTGACATTCATGCTACCTCATTTCTATTAGAGTGTTCTCTATCATTTTATCATTGTCTAGCCAAAAGTACTACCAATTAAAAAAAACGTTTTTATTTAATTACCAATGTAATAGAAAACGCATTCTTTATTCTAAACAAAAAAGCTGCGCCGAGATCTCGGCACAGCTTTTTTTATTTTCTGCTGTTATGTTCACTAACAATTACATTGACAAGTGACATCAAGATAGCTACGAATAACGCTGCACCAAATGAAGAAAAACTAAAATGTTCTGCTCCTACAAAAAAGGAAGTCATTTTAAGAATCGCTGCATTGATAACAAACGTAAACAATCCCAATGTGACTAATGTAAAGGGCAGGGACAGGATCGTCAAAATCGGTTTGACAAACATGTTCAACACAGATAATACGAAGCTGGCAAGAACGGCCGTCCAAATACTGCTCACATGGACCATCGCAGGAAAAAGAACAGCCAACGATATGAATGTTAACGTATTAACCAAAATACGCTGAAAGTACGACATTAAAAGTCACTCCATTCGTCATCATCGATTTTTTCCGCTTCTTTGCGTTTTTTTGTTTGTTCACGATAATTGTTTTTTTCATAATATGCATTGTTATGTCCATAGTTTGTTCGTGCAGAACGCGCAGATGGGATAATCAAAGCTAATAAAATGTATAAAATGATTGGACTTCCAAAAGCAACTAAGCTTAAGAATACATAAAGCACACGGATAACAGTGGGATCAATCCCGATATATTCCCCAATCCCTGCTAAAGTACCTGTCAAAACAACATTTTTATTGGATTTTGTCAACTTTTTTTTCATCATGTCTCACCTCTGTTCTACTATTTTAAATGAAGAAAATCGTTGTGACAACCTTCTTCTTAATCGGTGTTCAAGAGATAGCCTATCGGCAATAAGGCACAATTTTTTAAAATAGGGGAAGCTATTTTAAAAAATCGCTTCTTATTGCTCAAGGCTGAACATCTCTTTCACAACCTCTTTATTTATCTGTATCTTTTAAATAGATACTTCCTGTTGTCGTTGAAAGCTGCACTTGTGCGATCTCATCATCTGAAACACGACGGAATTGCAACATTTGGTTTGTCCGTTCTTTTTTCTCACGAACTACTTCGTAATTGGACAGACGGCTGTTGATGCTTCCAAGACTTGTTTTAGCGTGTCCTTCCAAACCGATGCTATCTGGTAAAGCAACTTTGACATTCCCGTTCACTGAACTTGCTTCTACTTTTTTCAAATTATCTTCTTTAATCGTAAGACGTACATCACCATTTACTAAAGACACAGAAAGGTTTTCTGGTGTGGCACCAAATGTCACTGTACCGTTTACTGTTTCGATAATAGAATCTAAGATGTTCCCGTTTCGAATATCGATATTGCCGTTTACACCTTCTACTTCCAGCATCGTTGCAGTTAATTGGTTCACGATGATGTTCCCATTCGTAGATTTTGTATAAATATCTTTAGCTTCCAATGTCTCAATCATGATGTTGCCATTTAGAAGTTTGATAGCTGCATGGTCGTATACTCGTTTAGGTAAGTAGAAAACAAGGTCTGCACGCACACGCTTATTTGGAATTTGAAAGGAAATATGATCTTCATTGACCTCGATCTGGCTCCGTTCAGAGAATGCTTCAAATGGTTCAGCACCCATTTTTCCGTAAAGTTTGATCTTGGCTTCCACTTTCACATCATCACTGTTCCACGTTTTTAACGTCACGTTTCCGTTTGCTGCCTTGATATCAAGGATACTTGCTGCAGGAGCTTCATAGTAAAATTCATGTTCAAATTTCGTTGTCGCAATTCCAGGGACGCGTAAGCTGACATCTTTCCATTCCATGTTATCATTTACTGTTTCTGAAACAGTTTGGAATGTTTTCTTCAAGAATTTGCCTAACTGTGATCCAGCTTCTGACATTTTTTCGCCTACTTGATTCAGCGTATCTGTCGCTTGATCTTTCCAATCATCTGGCAATTCAAACTTATCCGTAAATGTTTCTTTTTTCTCAGACCATTGGTTCTTGCGGATATCTTTTAATTCTGCTTCCAGCTTCAATTGTTCTTCTAATAGTGTATCGCCGGTTGCTTCTAACTCTTTGATTTCTGCTTCTAACGTTTGACGCTGTGCTAATTCTTCTTCTGTCAACTCGCCTAATTCTTCTTTTGTATTCAGCTGCATCAATGCTTCCTGTTTCTCATTACGTGCTGCCTTATTGTCAGCGAATTGAGCATTTACTTCGTCTAGACGCGCCGAAGTTTTATTCGCTTCAGTTGCTAGTTCATCTAAGATCTTTTCTAAGTTTTCTTGATCTTGTCTTTCTTTTTCTTTTGGATCAACTGGCTCAGAAATTCTTTCTTCACCGTTTTCAAGTTCATCGATCAATTGACTTGCCTGATCTTTTTCTTTATGACTAGCAGTTACCTTGTCTGCTTCTTTTTTGATTTGTTTTTCGTCTTTTTCAGTTGCCATGCTTTCTAATAAATCTAAGCCTTCTTCAGTCGAAAGGATTCCTTTTTTCACTAAGTCTAAAATACGTTCTCTTTCTTTCATGGAAATTGCCTCCTTAAGCAAAATTGTTTGCAAGCTTTTCCTTACATCCATATTATGCACTGATTCAGTAAAAATGTCATAGGACTTAAGTTGTAACTTTTACTCCATCTTGAGATGTTCCTTCTTTTTTGTAAAGAGATATGCTGTAGTCACGCAAGTTAAGGGCAGGACAAGTAGTGCGGCCAATGTGGTAAGGATAGCCATCGTATATTCCAAGACAAATGATTTTTCATTGATTATTTGCTGAAAAGGAATGTCTAAATCAATGAACCAAAGAATCAACGCTAAAGAACTCCCCATAAACGCAAAAAGAAGAGTCATCACTGTTGACGCCAATATTTTTTTAGCAATGGCAAAACTAGCATGGCGCAATTGGTTAAAAGACAAATGCGGATTTGCCTGATATACTTCGAATGTTCCACTAGAAATCGCTACACTCGCATCTAAAACAGCACCGCTAAGACTGATGAGAAGCAACGACCTCGCAAGTAGTCTAAAATCAATTGCTAACGTCTTATCTAAGCCAGATAGTTCTTCTAGTTCTATCGAAGTAAACCCTTGGATCGCTAAAAAATCAGTGATAGGAATCAATAGTAGGAAACAAAACAAAAAGATCAGTATACTGGCAAAAGCGGCTCGCATTTTCAGATTATAACCGTTGATAAAAAATAAGATAACCACAGCGATCAATAGGAATCCTATAATCGACAATACCAATATCGGCCACTTCTGATGATAGCCGAATAATAATAGGAAAAAGATTCCTAAATTAATGAATAATCCTAAAAGAATATACATACCTTGCGTACCACCGACAAATAGCACACTAATTGCAAAAATCCCAACAAGTATAATAAGTACATTCATTTTTTTAACCTCCTTACAGCGAGAAAAAAGAGGACCGCGATGGGGATTGATAATACTATTCCTAAGCTGCCAGCAATGACGCGTAAAAATTCTAATGATAAATGTTGTTCTACCGTTTCTTTGAAAGACCATTGATTTCCTAAATATAACAGAAGCGATGGAATCGCTCCGCTGATATAGACGAATAAAAGGATATTAGCCATCGAACCAATCACATCTCGGCCCACTTGCCTTCCTGAAAGCCATAACTGTTTCGCTGATATTTTCGGTTGTTGCTTGGTCAATTCTTCTAATGTCGCAATGACTGTGATCACGGTATCCAGTGTCCCTCCAGCTGTCCCAATCAGCACGCTGGAAAGAAAAACAGAACGATACGGTCGTGTCAGATAATTCAGTTCTTCATAGCGCAGTCCTTGATCTTTCCAATGATTCATTGTCAAAAGACAAATAAAAAATGCTAAAAAAACACTTGTAACTGCAGCCGAAATTTTGATTATACTGCTTCTATTCCATCCGTCTAACGCCAATATACTAACGATTATCCCTATAACGACAAATAAGATTGCTATATTTAAGAGAGAAATACCTTCTGTTTTGGTAAAGAGGAGCAACAAAAGTAAAAGTAAAACGATGTTGACGATGAGACTTCCCAAAGCAAATACACCCTGTTTTCCACCAATAAGCAACATGGTGCCAATGAAGATACTTGTAAAGAAAAAAAGCCAGCCATCATTTTTTTTGCTACTAGTTGCCATTCATCTCCATGCATTTGGACAAGATAGATTTGTCTTGTTGTTATATTTGCTGTTTCGATTTGATTTTTTTGATAAGGAGCCGATAAAGAAATCACTTCTCCTTTTTGGTCCGTGTTCATCAATCTTCCTGTAATCAATTGCTGATCCTCTTCTATTCTCACTCTTTCGATCTCGATAACAGGTACGTCATATAGAGCAGCTTGACGCTGAATAAACCATGAAGCAAGTATACAAATAAAAAATAGAGTGATGATGATGCTAATCTTTTTTTGCATTCTTTATCCTTTCTATTGGAATAATGAAAAGGGTTTGTGACATGTTTTGTCACAAACCCTTTTCCAGAATAAACGGTGTTCAATCAGCTGACCTTCGGTATTAGCTCAAAAAACGGCAAAATATGAGGAACTATTTTTCCGTTTGTTTCTCTAATACTCAGGACAAAACGCTGATTTCACAACCTCCTTTCCTAAATAAACAGCAGAATCACAACTTCAGTTTAGAAAATCTCATTGTGGTTCGTATTTAACTCAGTGATTTTCCCTGTAGCCAAGTAGACGATCCATTCACAGATGTTTGTCACATAGTCTCCGATTCGTTCTAGATAACTGGCAACATTCAAATAGTCTGTTCCACTGATGACTGTTTCAGGATTTTCTTGCATGTTTTTGATGGTTGCATTATAGATTCGATTGAAATAGTCATTGACTCTTTGATCCATATTGGCGATCGTACGCGCGTCTTTTTCGTCTGTTTTGACATATGCAACTAGGACGTTGTCCACCATTTTTTTCACGTAATCGGACATATCGGAGATCTCTTTTTCGATTTCCGGTATTCTCGTCTGTCCTTTTACGCGGATTGTAGATTTAGCAACGGACACCGCATGATCGGCCATACGTTCTAAATCAGAGCTAGCTTTCATGACCGTGATAATCATACGCAAGTCAGTTGTAACTGGCTGTTGCAATGCAATCATTTCAAAACTTTTTTTCTCCAAACGCGTTTCCATATTATTGATATTTATATCGTTTTCGATAACTTCTTGAGCTAAGATTTTATCGTGTTTGATGTATGCACGAACTGACTTGTGCACAGCGCTGCTCACCATCATCCCCATTTCGTAGAACTGATTATGGAGATTCAGCAATTCTTCTTCAAATTGTGTACGTAGCATTCCGTTTCCTCCTTATCCAAATCGACCTGAAATATAATCTTCTGTCTCTTGTTTTTCTGGATTCATGAATATCTTCTTCGTATTGTTGTATTCGATCAAGTGACCATCTAAAAAGAATGCCGTCTTATCTGAAATACGTGAAGCTTGAGACATATTGTGGGTCACGATGATCATCGTATACCGCTCTCTTAATTCTAACAGCATACTTTCGATTTTCCCAGTAGAAACAGGGTCAAGTGCACTAGTTGGTTCATCCAATAAGATGATTTCGGGATTCACTGCCAAAACACGTGCGATACATACACGCTGCTGCTGCCCACCGGATAAAGACAAGGCACTTTTATGCAGTTTATCCTTCACATCCTCCCAAACAGACGCTGCCTTCAGACTTTCTTCCACTACTTGATCAAGGACTTTTTTATCTTTTTCTCCTTTTAACTTCAATCCATAGATGACATTTTCATAAATAGAAAAAGGAAATGGATTTGGCTGCTGGAACACCATGCCGATTTCTTTTCTTAGTTCAACAACATCTGTTTTCGGACCATAGATGTCTTTGTCTTTATATAAAACACTTCCGGTGATCGTTACATTTGGAATCAGATCGTTCATTCGATTCAACGAACGTAGATAGGTAGATTTCCCGCAACCAGAAGGACCGATCATCGCTGTGATTTCACCTTGATTGAAACTTAGATCGATTCCCTTTAGTGCTTCTTTCTTTCCATAATACAGATGAAGATCTTTGGATGAGATAATTTCTTTTGTCATGTTGAGGCCTCCGTCTTAACCAAAATGACCGGACACATAATCTTCGGTTGCCTGAATTTTTGGTCTGGTAAATATCTTGTTTGTTTTGTCATATTCCATTACTTTTCCTAGATAGAAAAAGGCAGTGTAGTCGCTGATACGAGCTGCTTGTTGCATATTATGCGTCACGATGATGATCGTGTAGTCTTCTTTCAAGTTTACAAGTGTTTCTTCAACCGTTCCTGTCGAAATAGGATCCAAGGCACTTGCCGGCTCGTCTAACAGCAAGATATCGGGTTTCATCGCAATTGCACGAGCGATACACAAACGTTGCTGTTGTCCGCCAGATAAAGCCAAAGCACTTTTATCCAAGCTATCTTTTACTTGATCCCACAAAGCTGCTTGTTTCAAGCTTGTTTCAACGATTTCATCTAATTTCTTCTTGTTTTTTTCACCATGTTGTTTCAAAGCAAAAGTTATATTGTCATAAATCGATTTGCTAAAAGGGTTGGGGCGTTGGAACACCATGCCTATCCGTTTGCGCATTTCATAAACATCCACTTGAGGCGCATTGATATCCACGTCTTTATACATGATCTTTCCAGTGATTTTCGTATTAGCGATCCCATCATTCATACGATTCAAAGAACGAAGATACGTGGATTTTCCGCAGCCAGAGGGGCCAATCAATGCAGTGATCTTATTTTTTTCGAACTCTAGATCCACTCCCTTGATTGCTTCATTGTCGCCATACCAAACATGCAGATCATTCGTATATAATGCTACTTCCTTCTCTTTTGGCATGGTAATGACATTTGTTTCATTCCAATTATATTTTTTCATCTTACTTCTTCTCCTTAGGCTGAAGTCATTTTTCGGTATAATCGTTTGCCAATCGCACGAGCGCCGAAGTTGAACAGTAAAACAGCAATGATCAACACGGCAGAAGCACCAGCCGAAACAGAAACACCATCAGGCATCGTACCTTCTGTGTTGATCTTCCAAATATGGACAGCCAGTGTTTCAGCTTGGCGGAAAATGCTAATCGGACTAGAAACACTTAATGGATTCCAGTTCGTAAAATCTAATGCTGGCGCGCTTTGACCAGCTGTATAAATCAATGCGGCAGCTTCACCAAAAATTCTTCCTGAACTTAGGATCACACCAGTCAAAATTCCTGGTGTTGCTTCTGGAACAACCACTTTTATCACTGTTTCCCAGCGTGACAAACCTAACGCCAATCCAGCTTCTCGTTGTGTGTAATGGACCGCTTGTAAAGATTCCTCGACCGTTCGAGTCAAAAGAGGCAGGTTGAATACGGTCAAAGCCAATGCACCAGAAATGATTGAGAAACCATACTGGAATTGAATAACGAAAACCAAGAAACCGAATAAACCGACAACAACAGAAGGCAAAGAACTCAAGATCTCGATAGACGTACGGATCACGTCTGTCAGCCAGTTTTTTCCGGCATATTCTGAAAGATAGATACCCGCACCTAAAGAAATAGGAAAACTGATGATCATGGTAATCAAAAGCAAATAAATCGAGTTAAACAGTTGAATCCCGATACCACCGCCTTCTTGGTAGGCTTTGGAAGGTTCAGTCAAGAAAGACCATGAAATGTGCGGTATTCCTCGAACTAAGATATAAAGTAATAAAGCTGCTAAGATCAATACGATGATCCCTGAAACCACATATAGAACACCTGTAGCAATTTTATCTGAGCGTTTTGCGTTCATTATTTCAGCTCTCCTTTCTTCCCAATCATACGGATCACGATATTAAAGAATAATGACATCAATAGCAAGATCAGCGCTAATGACCATAACACATTATTTTCAACTGTTCCCATGATTGTATTTCCGATTCCCATTGTCAAGATGGACGTCAATGTAGAAGCAGGAGTAGTAAGTCCTGTTGGCATTAATGCCGCATTACCAATAACCATTTGGATAGCTAAGGCTTCGCCAAACGCACGAGCCATACCAAAAACGACTGCTGTTAAAATCCCGGGCACTGCTGCTCGCAGCACCACTTTGTAGATTGTTTGCCATCTTGTGGCACCTAGCGCTAATGAAGCTTCCCGATAGTGCCGTGGCACTGCCTTTAATGCATCCACAGTCATCGTTGTGACAGTCGGTAAGATCATAACGAATAACACAAATGTACCAGCTAAGATACCGAACCCTGTCCCGCCAAAGATACTTCTAACAAAAGGAACGATAACAGATAGACCGATAAATCCGTAAACGACAGATGGAATACCTACAAGTAGTTCGATGACCGGTTGCAAGATCTTCGTTCCGTTTTTAGGAGAAATCTCCGTCATGAATACTGCTGCTCCGATAGCAAATGGTGTGGCAACGATAGCTGATAAAAAAGTCACAATAAATGAACCTGTGATCATAGGCAATGCCCCTACCATTGGTTTCCCATTTGCTCCGATTTGGCTCGGATTCCAATCTGTACCAAACAGAAAATCAAATACATTGATCTTATCAGTAAAAAAGGTGGCCAAACCTTTACTAGCGACAAAATAAAAAATAGATAATACAACCAACACGATCAGCGCGATACATAAAAAACTAATAAATTTTCCGCGCTGTTCCATTTTTGAACGTTTTGATTTTGTTAATAATACTTTTTTCACATCTTCCACAGATGACTCCCCCTTAATCAGGTTTAACATACTCACTCAGTGTACAAATTGAACATCAATTTGGTTTTAATAACATGTAAAAGTTTAGATAAGTTTGTAAATTTTGTGTAAAGATTACTGTTTAACAATGTTTCCTTGCCAATCACGTTCAACTTTCATATGTGAAACAGGGATATAGCCTAGCTCTCCGACAATATTATCTTGTACTTCATCAGATAAGATATAGTCTAAAAATTCTTTTGTCAGTTTTTTTGGATGGTCTCTTGTGTACATATGCTCATATGCCCAAATCGTCCATTTGTTCGTTGTCACATTTTCATCTGTTGGTTCCACACCGTTAACGTTCAACGTATCCACATCATCGGAAACGTAAGAAAAAGCAACATAGCTGATTGCTCCGGGTGTGTCTGCAACGATTTGGCGCACCATTCCGCTTGAATCTTGTTCCTGTGCCTGAACAGCTGTTTCTCCGTCCAATACCCATTTTTCAAACGTACTACGGGTCCCGCTTCCTGATGCACGGTTCAATATAACTACTGGCTGATCTTTCCCACCGACTTCACTCCAGTTTTTGATCTCGCCCGTAAATAATTTTTTCAGGTTCTCCATACTGATATCTTTTACGCCAATATCCTTGTTCACAATAGGAGTGATTCCAACAACTGCTACTCGATGATCGACTAATGCCGAAGCATCAATCCCTGATTTTTCTTCCGCGAACAAATCAGAATTTCCGATATCGACTGCTCCTGACTGTACTTGAGACAAACCAGTTCCGCTTCCGCCCCCTTGTACATTGATGAATTTTCCAGGATTTTCTGTCTGGTAGGTTTCAGCAACCGTTTCTACTAAAGGCTGTAAGGCAGAAGAGCCAACTGCAGTAATGGATTCTCCTCGATCAATCCACTTTGAACAGCCTGATAAAAGAATAGCTAATCCTATTATTGGTAAGAATAATTTTAGTTTTTTCATTAGAAATCTCCTTTAATCCTAAAGTATGTCTATTCTATCATTTTCATTACTTGATGAAAACGAATCAAAACCATTAAATAACAAAATAAATTCTCATAATTGCAAAAAAAGCTATCTCATTAAAAGTTTCTATGCTATACTGGCTTTGAAATGTGTCTCTTTTAATAGCATATATTAGCTTATTTCTTGCTTTCCCCAAAAAACAAGAGATACCCCAAAGTTAATTTCGCTCATGCGAGACGCTTTCTCCATTTCTGACGTACTCTCAGAAATGGCCCCGAGAAAAAAGGACACGAGATTTCCATCTATTGATGGCTCTCCTGTCCTTTTTGTATTTTAAAGGAGCGGCGAAATCAGTCTTGCTAATCCTTCTTTCATCTTGATCATCATCCCTCGGTTTTCATACACTTCTTTTGTGAGATGCGTCGAAATCTTTGAATCTTCAAAGAATGCTTTTCTTACGCGAGAAGCCATTCGTTCATCATAGATCAGTGTATTGACTTCAAAATCCAATCTAAATGAGCGAACGTCGATATTAGCTGAACCAACGGAAACGATGCCGCCATCGATAATCATCGTCTTTGCATGGATAAATCCATTTTCATATGTTTCGATTCTTGCCCCATACTCGATCAGCTCTGCAGCGAAAGAATACGTTGCCCAGTAAACGAGAAGATGATCTGGTTTGTTAGGTATTTGGATATGGACTTTTACGCCTGAGAGAAGAGCCAACTTCAATGCCTCATGAATCGATCCATCCGGTATGTAATACGGCGTTTGGATCAATATCTCCCGTTTGGCTAACGAAATCATTTTCAAAATGACATATTTGATTTGCTCATGTTCGGTATCTGGTCCGCTTGTCACGATTTGAACAGCCATATCACCTGTAGAATGAATGGTCGGGAAAAATTCCGGTGAATATCCTACTTCTTTTGTATGCTGAGAATTCCAGTCCATCAAAAAACGGTTTTGCAAGGTGTAAACCGCTTCTCCATAGATACGCAGATGATTGTCTCGCCAATAACCAAATTTCTTTACCAATCCTAGATATTCGTTTCCAACATTGAACCCACCTGTATATCCGATTTTCCCATCAATCACTACGATTTTACGATGATTGCGATAATTGATTCGAGGATTGATATACGGAACGAATAGAGGAAAGAAAAATGCGACTTCTCCACCTGCTTTTTTCAAATTCTGAAAAAAACTAGAAGAAACTTGTGTGGAACCCCATGCATCAAGAAGGACTCTGACTTTTACTCCGCGTCTTGCTGCCTCTGTCAATGCCTCTCGAACTTCTTCACCTAATGTATCACTGCGGTAAATATAATATTGGAAATGGATATGGTCTTCTGCCTGTTTGATATCCTCGATCAGCGCATCGAATTTTTCACGACCATCTGTAAATAAAGTGATTTCATTTTTAGTCGTATAAAGCGTACTTTCAAATACAGTAAGCATATAGATCAATTGTTTCACATCTACTTGTCCAGTAGGCGGATGAGGATAAAGTCCTCGCATCAATGCTTGTTTATCTTCTTCGATTTCTAGATTCTTACCGATTTTCCCTTGGATCTTCAAATCAAAGATTTTCTCTTTGGAAATCCCTCTTCCTAAAAAAATATATAAAATAAATCCTACAACTGGAATGAACATCAAAACGAGCAGCCATGCCCATGTTTGCGCAGTTTCCTTTCTTTCTCGAAAAACGATAATAAAGGAAAGCAAAATATTCATAATCAAAAGGATCGTAAAAAAATTGTCAACGATAATCTTCACGGCTTCACCTCTTTTTCTACCAACTTAAGAATACCCAAGTTGTTTTTTAAAGTAAAGAGAAAAAAGCCGCCCCATTTACTCCACCTAGCTGATAAAAAAAGAAAGCTGGAACGAAATCGTCCAACTTTCTGATTATATTTATCTTGTGACACTAGAATTTCAAGAAACGTCTCATAGAGATGATCGAGCCGAGTGAACCAATGATCACACCAATACCGACCATCAAAAGATTGATTTTCCAAACGATATTTTCTGGATGGATCAATGAATAATGAGATCGTAATAATGACGGATTGATCAATTGGTAAAACCATGCGTAACCAAATGTAATGATCAGTATCGGAAGAATGGCACCGATTAAGCCGATCCAACCACCTTCAAGGAAAAATGGCCAGCGGATATATCCATTTTTTGCTCCTACTAAACGCATGATTTGAATTTCACGCTGTCTAGATAAAATCGTGATCCGAATCGTGTTAGAAATGAGAAACATTGCTACAAACAACAGCAATGCCGCCGCAACTAATCCCCATGTTCGAACTGCACCAGCAATTTGGAAAATCCGATCTGAGGAAGGCCCACCGTAATCAGAACGGGAAACATTCTTCAAATCTGCCGCTTTTTCTGATACTTGTTTTGTATAAGAAGGATCGGTAGCACTTACTACGTATACATCATATAACGGGTTATTATCCCCTTCAAACAATTTCCAAGAATCACCCATTTCTTTTTGGATTTTCTTCAATTCCTGTTCTTTGCTTGAAAATTCGACTTTTTTGACATGATCTAAGTCATTTAATTCTTTTTCTAGTTTTTTCATCTCTTCGTCTTTTGTACCAATGTCTACGAACACAGATACATCCACGTTTCCTTCTATATCTTGTGCTAGTTTGGTTGCGTTCATGATGACCGCCATGAACACACCAACTAAAGTCAACGTGATCGTTACCGCACTGACCGAAGCTACTGTCATCCAGCCGTTACGTTTCAAACTCTTGATACTTTCTAATAAATGGCGGAAAAAGGTTCTAATCATCGTATCCATATTCCCCTTCCGCTTGGTCTCGAATAATGCGGCCGTTTTCGATAGCAATTACTCGGTGTCGAATCGTATTTACGATCGTACTGTTATGTGTAGCCATCACGACAGTTGTTCCTTGTGCATTGATCCGATCTAATAGTTTCATGATTTCCCATGAGTTTTCCGGATCTAGATTCCCTGTCGGTTCATCCGCGATAAGTACTTTAGGTGTATTTACGATTGCTCGGGCAATAGAAACACGTTGTTGTTCCCCACCAGATAATTCGCTAGGAAAGACTCGGACTTTGTGTTTCAAACCAACAAGATCCAGCACTTCCATTACTCGTTTTTTGATATCCCGAGGTTTTCTGCCGATAACTTGCATGGCGTACGCAACATTTTCATATACTGTTTTTCTTGGTAATAATTTATAGTCTTGGAATACCACGCCGATTTCTCTGCGTAGATAAGGAACTTCGCGGTTTTTGATGGCTATTAGATCATGACCTGCGACGTTCAAAGTTCCTTTTGAAGCTTTTTCTTCTCGATACATCAATTTGATGAATGTAGATTTACCAGCTCCAGACGGACCAACAACATACACAAACTCTCCTTGTTCGATGACAATCGAGAGATTGCGGATAGCAGTGGTACCGTTTGAGTACTTCTTCATTACATCCTTCATTTCAATCATGGCGTTCTCTCCATATCTTTTTCAGTCTTTAGCTATTATAGCATGGCAATGTTTCAACTTGCTTGCAAAATCTTACAATTTTATTTCAATTTAACAAAGGGCTCTTATTGCAGATGCATTTTCAAATAGCCGTCAATAAATAAATCAAGATCTCCGTCCATAACAGCTTGGACATTTCCTGTCTCTACGTTTGTCCGATGGTCTTTTACCATAGAATATGGATGGAAAACATAAGAACGGACCTGTGATCCCCAGCCGATTTCTTTTTGTTCTCCTCTCAGTGCAGCTGCTTCTTGTTCTTTCTTTTCCACTTCTAATTGGTAAAGCTTAGCTTTCAGCATCCCCATCGCTTGTTCCCGGTTTTTCAATTGTGAACGTTGTGCCTGACTCGCTACTACTGTTCCTGTAGGCAAGTGAGTGATTCGTACAGCGGATTCTGTCTTATTGATGTGCTGACCACCTGCACCACTTGCCCGATATGTGTCGATCTTCAAATCATCTGGATTGATTTCTATATCGATCGTTTCATCAAGCTCTGGCATCACATCTACCGAACAAAAAGAAGTATGACGACGTTTTGCTGAGTCAAAAGGCGAGATACGTACAAGGCGATGAACACCTTTTTCTGATTTCAGATAGCCAAATGCGTTGTGTCCTTTGATCAGTAGGGTCACACTCTTGATTCCTGCTTCATCGCCTGCTTGATAATCTAGTGTCTCTACTTGATACCCATGCTGCTCTGCCCAGCGTGTATACATGCGTAAAAGCATGCTGCCCCAGTCTTGGGACTCCGTTCCGCCAGCCCCTGGATGCAATTCGACGATGGCGTTGTTTCGATCATAAGGACCATCTAACAACATAGATAATTCATACGTCTTCATTTTTTCATCTAGCGCATTGATACGTGTTTCTGCTTCTTCTTGCATTGCTGCATCAGGTTCTTCCTGCAACATCTCCACCATCAATTCGATTTCTTCCAGTTCTTCAGCAAGAGAATGGAATTGATCATAAGTTTCTTTATTTGCATTGTTTTCACTGATCACTTTTTGAGCAGCTTCGCTATCATCCCAAAAACCAGGTTCAGCCATTTTTGCTTCTGCTTCCGCAATGTCTTCTTCCAGCTGGTCTAAGTCAAAGAGACCTCCTGAAGCTTGTGACCTTTTCCTGCATTTCTGTCAGGAGATTTCGAATTTCGGATATTTCCATGTTTTTTTCCTTCTTTCACTATACTTTTTTTATTATATCTAGTCTAACAGAATCGTCAAATAACAGAAAGAAGGTGAGACAAATTCTTTAAAAAAGAATTTGTCTCACCAATCCTGCTGTCAGAAATTAGTTTGCATCTTTTCCGTGACAGTTCTTATATTTTTTCCCGCTTCCACAAGGACAAGGATCATTTCTACCAACCTTGTTCACATGGATTGGTTGTTTTTTCGCGCTAGTATTACTGTTTTCTTTGGCATCTCCATCTTCTGAGTGAGAAGCTGTTCCTTGAGAAACTTGCTCACGTTGTACGTTTTGACGGATCTCAGCTTTCATGAAGATACGAGTGACTTCATATTCAATGGCACCTACCATATCTTCGAACATCTTATAACCTTCTGTTTGGTATTCGACTAATGGATTGTTTTGACCATAGGCACGCAAGCCGATTGACTGACGTAATTGGTCCATTGCATCAATATGATCTGTCCATTTAGAGTCCACGACACGTAAGATCACGACTTTTTCAAATTCAAGCAGTTGCTCTGGTCCGTTCAATTGAGCTGCTTTGGTATTGAATACTTCTTGTGCTCGTTCGTTTAGATATTCTTTGATTTCTTGAGAGGTTTTTCCTTCGATATCTGTAAGGGAAATACTGTCTTCATGGACAAGCGTGCTGCCAGCAAAATCGACGATACTTTCCAAATTCCAATTTTCTTTTTCTAATTGCGTATGCGCATCTACCACACGACTGATTGTCCGTTTGACCATATTCATCAGTGGTTTAGATAAGCTTTTTTCTTCCATGATCACTTCTTGACGCTGTTTATAGATTACTTCACGTTGCTCACGCATCACGTCATCGTATTGCAAGACGTTCTTACGTGTGTCGTAGTTGTTTCCTTCTACGCGTTTTTGTGCAGCTTCTACTTGTTTCGTCAGCATCTTGCTTTGGATCACAGCATCTTCGTCACCGATCTTCATTCGATCTAAGAAAGCTTTGATTCGTTCTGAACCGAATCGTTTCATCAAATCATCTTCTAAAGACAAGTAGAATTGTGACATACCAGGGTCTCCTTGACGTCCTGCACGTCCTCGAAGCTGGTTATCGATACGACGAGATTCATGTCGTTCTGTCCCGATAACTGCTAGGCCACCAAGTTCTCTTACGCCAAGCCCTAGCTTGATATCTGTTCCCCGACCAGCCATGTTGGTAGCAATCGTCACTGCACCTTTTTGACCCGCATTCATGATGATTTCTGCTTCTTTAAAGTGATTTTTCGCATTCAGTACTTCATGAGGAATACGTTCTTGATTCAGCATATCTGATAATAACTCAGATGTTTCAACTGCAACAGTTCCGACTAAGACAGGCTGTCCTTTGCGGTAGCGATCTTTGATATCTTGTACGACAGCATGGAACTTGCTTTGTAATGTTGGGTAAAGCAAATCTGGTCGATCGTCACGGATGACCGGACGGTTTGTCGGAATCTGGTATACTTGAATATTATAAATCTCTCTGAACTCTTCTTCTTCTGTCTTAGCTGTACCAGTCATCCCCGCAAGTTTCTTGTACATACGGAAATAGTTCTGGAAAGTGATCGTCGCCATCGTTTTCGTTTCGTCTTCGATCTCTACGCCTTCTTTAGCTTCGATAGCTTGATGAAGACCATCTGAATAACGGCGTCCATCCATGATCCGACCCGTAAATTGGTCAACAATCAATACTTTTCCATCTTGAACAACATAATCGATGTCTAAAAGCATGATGTAGTTGGCTCTCAATGCTTGATCCAAGTGATGGGTCAATGCAGTATTTTCAATGTCATATAAGTTGTCCAAACCGAATGTTTCTTCAGCTTTTTCGATCCCTGCTTCAGTTAAACTGATTGTTTTTGATTGTATATCGATTTTATAATCTTCTTCTTCTTTCAAACGTTTCACGAAGTTGTCTGCTCTTGTATATAAAGCTGTTGATTTTTCTGCTTGCCCTGAAATGATCAGCGGCGTTCTCGCTTCATCAATCAAGATCGAGTCAACTTCATCGACAATGGCATAATTCAGCGGACGTTGTACCATTTGATGACGGTAAACGACCATGTTGTCTCTCAAATAGTCAAATCCTAATTCATTATTCGTGCTATAAGTGATATCGCAATTATAAGCCTCGCGTTTTTCATCCGAAGATTTTGAGTTGATATTCAACCCAACTGTCAATCCTAAGAAATTATAAAGCTCGCCCATTTCCGTCGAGTCACGGGTTGCTAAATATTCATTGACGGTAACTACGTGGACCCCTTCGCCAGTCAACGCATTCAGATACACCGGCATCGTTGCAGTCAAGGTTTTACCTTCACCAGTACGCATTTCAGGGATATTCCCATCGTGAAGCACGATCCCACCCATTAATTGTACGTGGTATGGATATAACCCCAATACACGTTTTGCTGCTTCCCGAACGACTGCAAAAGCTTCCGGAAGTAATTGATCTAATGTTTCTCCTTTTTGGTATCTGCTCTTGAATTCAGCAGTTTTTGCTTGTAATTGTTCATCAGTTAATGCTGCCATTTGGTCAGCGTATGATTCAACTTTTTTTGCAATGCTATCTAAACGTTTTAGTTCTTTCTTATCATTTTCGATAAGTGAACGAATCAAATTGGCCATGCGTTGTGTAATCTCCTTTTCCTTCTGTGTATTATCCAGACTATGTAGACTCTACTTTTTATTTTATCATTAGTTATAGATAATTGAAATATCTTAATCGTATTAAAGTAAGAACTTCATAATTTATTCATATTTTAACTAAAAAAGAGACGAACTCAAAAAAACTTGCGGCAGCTATTGACAGCTGCTGCAAGTTTTTGATGTTATTTAAGTATGGATGATCAGTCTGTTTCGATCAATCCGTATTTTCCATCTTTTCGGCGGTAAACGATACTTGTACCATTTGTTTCTGCATCTTCAAAAATAAAGAAGTTATGTCCCAGCATGTTCATTTGTAAGACTGCTTCTTCACTGTCCATTGGTTTCAATGAAAGGCGTTTTGTACGTACGATATCTAATTCAGAATCGTTTTCGTTTTCTTCCTCTCCATTGAATAAAACAGCAGCATCTGCAGTATTCATGCCCGTTTCACGGGATTTACGATTGATTTTTGTTTTGAATTTGCGGATTTGGCGTTCCAATTTGTCAACAACCAAATCGATACTTGCGTATAGATCTGGAGAAGTTTCTTCGGCACGTAATACAAGATAAGGTAATGGGATCGTTACTTCCACTTTTGCTGTTTTTTCTGTATAAACTTTTAAGTTCACATGCGCCGTAGCATCGGGTGCGTCACTGAAATAGCGTTCTAGTTTGCCTACTTTTTTCTCAACGTAGTCGCGAATCGCTTCAGTTACTTCGATATTTTCGCCGCGTACATTATATCTAAACATAAAAATTACCCCTTTCGTCTACCACAATCAAGAAGGAGAAGGACCACTCTTTCCCTCTTCTTAATTCTATTATATCGAACTCTAAGTTATTTGCAAATTAAATCGCTATCAAATTTCCACATCTGATTCATCTTGCCAAAGAAATGGTTCGGATGATTTTTGGCTGTGCGGTCTGCAAGCAATCTGCTGCATGAAAAAGTGTCTGACCTGTTGTATAGACATCGTCAATAATCAATATTTTTTTATGTTGTATCTTAGAAAGAGGTACAGCAAGCTCAAAAGGCTGAGGCATCTCCAATCTTTCCTTTCGCGTGTTTTTTGCTTGAGCAAGCAGATGTTGCTCTCTTTTGAGCAGCATCTGAAAAGGAATTTTTGCTGCTTTCAACATCTCGCTTACTTGATTGAATCCTCTTTCTAGCCACCTTTTTTCAGATAAAGGTATTGGACAATAAATATATGCCGGGTAATCTTTTTTTATCTGAGTCCATTTATATGCAAAAGTCCCTGCTAATCGGATGTCTCCCATAAACTTGTACCGATTGATCCAAGCCTGCATTTTTTCATCGTACGTAAAAAAGGCGCGGTGTTGAAAATCATATGCAGGATATTTCTTCTTCCATTCTTGACAGTCGTTGCAGAAAACGAAACTAGTCTTTGCTTTCTTTTTCGTCTCCTCGTATGTCAAATGGATTGGTTTTTGACAACCTGCACAACCTTTTGCTTCCAATAAATGGAATTGTGCGCGGCAAACTGAACAGGTCTGAGGAAGTCTATATTTCGACACACCGATGATCTCGCTGAATGTTAAATTTTGGATGATGTCTTTACTGCAGCAACTACATCTCACAGCATCTTCTTCCCTTCTTCGTTCATTTCTTTGATTTCCTGACAGGCTTTTCGAATAGCTGAAGTTTTTTCTTCATAGAAAAAATAGACTCGACTGTTCGTATAAGGACCTTTACGATCGGCTCTTCCTGCGATTTGCACCAAAGAGGATTTAGTAAAAACTGGATGATCTGCTCCTAAAACGATGACAGAGATTCTTTCAAATGTGACTCCTCGTTCTAGGATCATCGTGGTTAACAGTATCTCGTATGTTGCTTCTCGCATTTTCTGAACTTTCTTTGCCCGTTGATCGTCTTGTGAAGAAACATCTGTTATCTCATATTCTGGAAAAGCTTCTTGCAGTGTGACTTTTAAACGATGCATCATCGTAATACTTGGACAAAATAAAAGGATATGGTTTTCTTTGATTAGTTGCTGAATGATCCGCACCAAAGAGTTGATTTTCTTTTTGTTCCCACATTTTTGTCGCCAATTATTCATGAAAACAAGTACGGGTTCAGGAAGCAAGCGCCGATGAAAGCGCAAGGCAAGTTTGTGGATCTCAAATGTCTGCTTGATTTCCTTTAGTAACTTTTCATCAGGCGTGGCGCTTAAGTAGATGAATCGACCGTCTGATTTGATTGCTGTTTGCACAGCGTGAGCTAGCCCAGCATCCCCGCTATAAGGAAAAGCATCAATCTCATCAATTACTAATAAGTCAAAGGATCGATAAAAACGATATAGTTGATGAATCGTACAGATAACAAAAGAACTAAAGGTATAAGCTGTTGTTGTATTCCCATGGAGTAACATGATTGTTTCTTCTGGAAAAACAGGACGATAACGTAAAAACAATTCATTACAAACGTCGATTCGCGGTGTACAAATGGCTACTCTTCCTCCAGCTTTTAACGTTTTCACTAAAATCGGATAAAGCATTTCTGTTTTTCCTGCACCTGTTACTGCCCAAATAAGATGGTGTCTTTTTTCTGAATGATAAAGTATCCTATCTGCGATTTCCGTTTGTTTTTCAGTAAGCTGTCCTGTCCAAGAAAAGACGACTTCTCGAGATTCTGCTTTTGGCTGATCAAATAAATATAACTCTTGTTGACTGTCGCATCGCCCTAAAGACAGGCAATGTATGCAAAAATAGCCATAGTCTGCAAGCTGTCCCTCAAAGAAAGGCGTTTTCACTCCACAACGATGACAAAGAATCCTGTTACCTAAACGTTCTACTGCTGCGATCTTCTCATAATTTGGTAAGTTTCCCTCCTCACAATCCATTGCTTCAATCTCTCTCGTAAGAAGCCTTCTGCCCCAAAAATGATTCATATCATTCGCCCTAAAAAAATATACGAAAAAACAAGCAATCTTTTTTTTGATTGCTTGTTTGATAGTTCTATATAATCTATTTATTCACCAATCAATGTAATTGCTTGGTCTAATACTTTTTCGCCATTCATCATTCCATAATCAGCCATATTGATGACGTCTAAAGGAATGCCTTTTGGTTCCAGACGTTTTTCAAAATCAGCTTTCATAAAGCGAACTTGAGGTCCTAATAACAGTACATCTACATCTTTATTTGCAAGATTATTATCTGCATCAGAAGCTGACACAGCGAAAATATCAGAATCGATTCCTTTTGCTTCCGCAGCTTTTTGCATTTTTGTTACTAGCAAACTTGTGCTCATACCAGCCGAACATACAAGCATGATTGTTTTTTTAGCCATACTTTTCTCTCCTTTTTAAAACAGACTACGCAAACGTTTTCTTAGCGTTTGTTACTCTATTATATAAAAAGAAAGAAATTTGTCAACGTTTTCTAAACACGGTTTATTTAATCAAATAGCCAGCTAGATTTCACTAATTTATTGAATACGACATATTCTTTATCCAAATTGATGACCACTACTTCATAGCCTGCATTTAACCAGCCGTAGGCACCCTTTTCTGGATGTCTATAGTCATTTGCCCACCAATCTGTGCTTTCCCTGGCTGTTTTGGGAAGTCCGTTACTGGGAAACAACAGTTCATCAAATTGGGTAAAGGTTAATGTTACTTGGGAGCCGCCGTTGTTCTTCAAATAATGCGTAATTGCATCATACTTTTTCATTCGTTCCTTCATCCCCGGATCCACCTGCCTTTGTCTTTATTATCGCATACTACAGTAATTGCGCAACCGTTATAGTGTTGAAACAACCTAGAACTTTCTTTATACTGAATAAAGCAACCGAAAAAAAGAGGTGACAAGATGATCGAACGTTATCGTACAATCAAAGAAAATGGACAAAGTGAGATTGAAATCAAGAAATCACGCTTTATCTGTTCTCTTAAACGAATAGAATCAGAAGAAGAAGCGAAAAACTTCATCCAAGAAATCAAAAAAGAACATTGGAAAGCAAACCATAACTGCAGCGCCTTCGTCATTGGCGAAAAAAATGAGATCCAACGTAGCAGCGATGATGGCGAACCAAGTGGAACGGCGGGCGTACCGATGTTGGAAGTCCTCAAAAAAAATCAACTGATCAATGTAGCTGCAGTAGTCACTCGATATTTTGGAGGAACGAAACTCGGCACGGGCGGATTGATACGTGCATACACTCATGCGGTCTCTCAAGCATTGTCCGACATTGGAATCGTAGAAGGTACCTTGCAACAGGAGATCTCCGTAGTGATCACGTATCCGCAACTAGGAAAATTACAAAATTATCTTGAACTACAGCATTTTTTCATAAAAGAAATCCAATACACTGATCAAGTCATCGTCATCTGTGCAGTGGATGAAAAAAATGCTGACAGCTTTAAAGAATCCATCATTGAGCTGCTGAACGGACAAGTCCAATTTGAAGAAGGTCCTGTTTCTTATCACGAGCAACTGATAACTGATCATAGATAAAAACAGGTGATTCTGATTCTCTTTTTTTCGAATAAGGAATCAGGGATCACCTGTTTTTTATTTTTCCAAATAAAACTCAAAACGATTTCCTACATATTGCGTACGCACATACTCAAATGGCGTACCATCTTCAAAATAGGAAATCTGACGCAAACGAAGAACGGCATCTCCTCGTTTCACCTCTAAATAGTCTGCGATTTTCTCAGAAGCCAATACAGCAGTAATCGTTTGATTCGCTGGACCGATTTTTTTCCCGCCTTTTTCTTCTAATGTGCGATACAGCGATTCAGTAATCTCTGCTTTGCTGTAGCCATCGATCAGCTTTTGCGGAACACTGGCTACTTCAAAACAAATAGGGACATCATCTGCAAAACGAATACGCTCCATTCGCAAGATCGTGTCATCTTTACTCAAGTTTAGTTTTTCCATTTCACTTGAGCTTGGCGAAGTCAAAAAGTAAGAGATTGTTCGACTAGAAGGTACTCTATTTTGCGATTCCATGATTTCTGTAAAACTTGTCGCGCCAGACATCTTTTCTTGTACTTTTTCTCGCGCAACATATGTACCCGAACCGATCTTTCTTTCTAAGATTCCTTCATCTGCCAAGTTTTGAATTGCTTGTCTCAACGTCATACGGCTGACATTGAATTTCACTGCTAATTCTCTTTCTGAAGGAAGACGGTCTCCGACTTTCCATATACCTTGTTCGATTTCATTTTTTAATTGGTCATGAATCTGTATATATACAGGTAATTGATTCGACATAACGTACACCCGTCCTTTCGTTTCTTCTATTATAACTGGTATATACCTGATTCACAACTGAAAAAGATAAAGGATTCTATCCATAAACAGATGATGTAGGTACAAATCCTTCTTCCCATTCCTATTAATAGAATTCATTTTCTAGATATGTCCTATTGAGAAAATAACAAAAGACCCTATAATCGCTGAAAATGCCGATTTATGGATCTTTTGTTATTATTAGCGGTTTTTAGCCATCCATTTTTTGGTATGATTCGTTGGGCGTTTTGATTTTACATGGACTGCTTTTTCACCTTTTTTAGGAATGTTCACTTCGATATCGTATTTTTCTGATTTGACCAAGTCATATAACTTTTCAGCTGCTTCGTCTACTTTTTCTTTCCACTTCATTTTGACCCCTCCAATTTTTTTTGTTAACTTAACTCTATCTTAATTTGACAGAATCTTCAAGGAACAAGGTAGCAAAGCAAAAAAAGAGCTCTCGAACTTACGAGAGCCTACGGTTGTGCTATACTGGGGTAGCTGGATTCGAACCAACGCATGAGGGAGTCAAAGTCCCTTGCCTTACCGCTTGGCTATACCCCAATGAAATGGAGGAGAGTGGATTCGAACCACTGAACCCTAAGGAACGGATTTACAGTCCGTCGCGTTTAGCCACTTCGCTACTCCTCCGAAAGGTTTGTATCAACCTGACTTAGTTATAATACCTAATTTTCCAGATTTTTGCAACCCTTTATTGAAAGTTTTTTTGATATTTTTTTATTCGTGCAGATTCCAGTGACGAATCACTGTTTCTATCGCGTTTTCAAGACTTTTTTCTTTTCCAAAATCTTCTTCACCAAAGAAAATTTCATATTCTTTTGGTCCATAGGCTAAAATTTCACCAATCATTTTTTTTCCTATAAATAACTGAGTGACTTCATAATTCTTACCTTTGATATCTTTTTTTACTTCTTCGATACGTACTTCAATATCTTTATTTCTTTTTGACATCATTTTCACCTCTCAGACATTTTATCATATTGCAGCCAATAAAACATTCCTTAGGCAAAAATCTCTTGTCCATTTCATCTTCTTTTATGCAAGAAGTGACTTCTCTAAAGCTTTTAATTCTCCCCTTGACCTATAGCGATATAGTTGGCCGCTGCGCCTACAAGATTAGCATCGTTTCTGTATTCACACAATAGGATCTGTGGCTCGAAATCATGCAGGTCGAATTGATCTGTCAACTTCTTCATTCTACTTTGGATCTCATCGATGAGCCCATCCTTTGCAGAAACGCCACCGCCTAATACGATAACTTCCGGATCGAATGAAAATTGGATACTGAATAAACCTTTTGCAAGGTACGTATAAAAGCTCTCAACTTCTTCTTTTGCTATTTCATCCCCAGTTTCTGCTAATTCAAAGACGTCTTTTCCGGTATAAGTATTCTTATCGACTCCTTTGCGTTCACAATACCGCCAAGCCATCTGTACGGCTGTACCAAGTTTACTAAATGTCTGATCGCCCTCTAAGAACATCAAACCGAACTCTCCACCATAAAGATGTGCACCTTTATTGATTTGGCCTTTCGTGAACATCGCCCCACCAATCCCAGTTCCTACCACGACAAAAGCAACATCTTGATAATCACGAGCAGCTCCTTCATAAAACTCAGCCATTCCGGCACAGTTGGCGTCATTTTCAATCGTTACCGGAAGTTGAAACAAAGTTTCCAAATCTCTAAAAATATTAAAGCCATGAATATAAGGGATCGCACTGATTCCCTCAATTACCTGTTTCTCATTATTCACTACTCCAGGTGAGCTGATCCCAATTCCTTCAATCTCAAAAGAAAGACACATGTCTTTATAGACTTGTAATAATTGCGCTTTCATTTCTTCCCAAGATTCGGGCGTTGCAAATTGGCCCTTGCCTTTGACATCTTTACTATCCCAACAACCATATTTGACAGCCGACCCGCCAAAATCAAAAACTAATATCCCCATAAACATATTCTCCTTTTTGCTTGCTAAAGCTATTGTAATGTATATGTTTAGTATTTGAAAGCATTTTCTCGGATCACAAGTCTATTCGTTAAAGCTGGTTTTGTGTAAGTGAATTGCTAAAATCACTTGATCTCGCAATTGTTCTCCGTTCTCAAAAATCGGTTTAGAATAATGATGGATAAAATAGTCTTTGACTCGACCAACCTCCACATAGCCCATTTTTTGATAGAGATGTAACGCAGCACTGCTAGTACTGCCGGTTCGTATGATGATCTGAGTTTGACTGGAAGCGAGCTGTGAAAGCTCCTGAAAAGCTGTCTCAAGGAGTTTCCCACCAATCCCTTTTCCTTGATGCGAAGGTTCTACAGCTACGTTAACGATTTCGAATTCTTTTTCCCTTACTATATAGATCAGTATACCTATTGTTTTTTCTTTTTCTTTCCATATCCAGCCGTTCCCCTTTGAAACATATACCTGAACTTTTTCTTTATCAGGATCTGCATCTAATAACAAGGACCATGGTAAATCTATCTTATTGAGTTCTTCGATCATTTTTGACCTCCATATATGTAGTCATGAAGTCGTTGCTTTGATAGTCACTCTCTCTTTTCTTTATTGCCCAGTACTCCCCGTATTTTTCACAATCTTTTTTGACGGTGTTCAAAATCCAGCACTTCGACAATAACTCACAATTTTGCAAAATATGGGAAGCTATTTTCCAAATTATTTCTTTATTGTTCAGTGCTACCCGTATTTTTCACAACCTTTTCATAATCTGGTTCTTTTTTATCTTTCTTATTTCTCGTTAATTGAAAGGTCAAAGGTACATAGTCAATACCGCCTTTGACAAAGGGATGACAGCGTAAGATCCGAGCCGTTCCCATTACCGTCCCTTTTAGCGCACCATGAGTTTGAATTGCTTTTATCATATAATTAGAACAGGTTGGATAATAGCGGCAACTAGGAGGAAATGCAGGCGAAATAAAGCGCTGATATCCTCTAACTAAATAAATCAATATCTTCTTCATCAACTAGATTCCTTCTTTTCTTTTACTAAAAAAAGGGATCGCGACTAAAGTCACCGTTCCCTTCTGTTTTCTTTTATCCTATGCTGCTTCATAGCTCATTTCCTATCGACTAGAACCACCGTAATTAATTATCAATGAAAAAAGTCTCGAATATGAATCCACAAGCTTGGTTGAAATACTTTAAATGGATTGCCACCACCGATGACGCCATATCCAATCATCGTTCCGGCTACAAAAAGAAGGATAAGTAATAAGATCACCACTAAAATCTTTATCAGAGTTAATAAGATATATCGTTGGTTACTCATTCAGCCACTTCCTTATGCAATCGTTTGTGCTGTTTTTTCAGCAGGAGTTTGATCCATGTCTACACGTTCAACATCTGCACCTAATTTTTGTAGTTTGATATGGAAGTTATAATAGCCACGATCTAGATAATTCAAGTTACGGACACGTGTGATTCCATTTGCTTTCAAGCCAGCTAAAACTAATGCTGCTGCTGCACGCAAGTCTGTTGCATACACTTCCGCACCTTGCAATTCATGGTTTCCATCCATGATTGCTACATTTCCATCGATTTTGACGTGGGCGTTCATACGGCGCATTTCTTCTAAATGTTGGAACCGATTTTCAAAAACTGTTTCAGTTACTACGCTTGTACCTTCTGCCACTAATTGGATGGCTGTCATTTGAGCTTGCATATCTGTAGGGAAACCAGGATGAGGCATCGTTTTTACATCTGTAGGTAAGATATGTTTTGGTCCGATGACACGGATTCCGCCTTCTTCTTCAATGATTTCTGCACCCATTTCGATCAATTTAGAAATCAATGGGCGGTTATGTTCAGAGATAGCATCAGCAATCAGTACATTGCCTTCTGTCATTGCAGCAGCGACCATAAAGGTACCAGCTTCGATACGATCTTGTACGATTGAATGGTTGACTGCATGTAAATGATCAACGCCTTCGATACGCATTGTTTCAGTACCCGCTCCATAGACATGAGCACCCATTTTATTTAAAATATTTGCTAAATCAACGATTTCTGGTTCGCGAGCTACGTTTTCAATGATGGTTGTTCCTTTTGCTTTTACGGCAGCCATCATGATATTTTGAGTAGCACCTACACTAGGAAAATCTAAATAAATCGTGTTACCGATCAATTCATCTGCAATTGCTTCAATATAGCCGTTTTTTTGAATAATTTTTGCTCCTAAAGCTTGAAATCCTTTTAAATGTAAATCGATTGGGCGTTTACCAATCGCACATCCACCAGGCATAGCCACTTTTGCATGTCCATTTCTAGCAAGTAGCGGTCCCATCACAACGATTGAAGCACGCATTTGACTAACATATTCATAAGGCGCTTCGATCTCTAATTGTCTTGAAGCGTCGATTGTTACTTGATTCTTTTGTTCATCAAAATCTACATCTACATTTAAGTAACGAATCACTTGATTCATAGTGAAGACATCAGAAAGAATCGGAACGTTGTCTAATGTCGTAATACCTTCTTCTGCTAACAAACTGGCAGCTAAAATAGGCAATACAGCATTTTTAGCTCCTTCAATTCTTACTGTTCCATTTAATTGATTGCCACCTCTTACGATGATCTCTTCCATGTTGTTGTTCCCTCCAAAAAATTCCAATGAGCATACACTTACTCAAAATCTTTTCTATTATAACACCCTTGCTTTTAAAATAGTACCTTTTTTTAAAATTTACAGGCTAACGAAAAGATTTCGGCATAAAGCGATAACTTCTAAGAAAAAATTACTTGCAGTGTACCCTAAAAAAATTGAAAAAAGTACGATTGCCATTCTAATTTGCGTATTATGCATTGGTCTAAAAAAAGTCTCAATGCGTAACGAACGTAAAGACCAGAAGGCTAAGTAGATAAACGCCAAATGACTCACGATTCGAAGTATCGCATCAATTCCGTATACTTGCATAATGACGTCCTTTCTAACAGTTGTTTTTATAATAACTAATAAAATGATAATACCATAAAATGTATAAAAGGAAAAACAAGTATACTTAAAAATAGAGGAATACCCTTACATTTTTAGGAAATAAGGGAAAAAATATGCAAAAAAAGAGACTGAGACAAAAGTCTTGTCTCAGTCCTTTATTCTAAATAAACGGTGTTCTCCTGCCAACTCCTCGGTCACAAGCCACAATATTCATCAAACATGAGAACCTGTTTTTTTTAATTTGTTCCTTGTGACCTCGGAGCTGAATGGCAGGCTCACGACCTCTGATACACGGATAAACATCCGCTTCTCATTTTATGAGTGCTTAGATACTTTAATACGATTGATTGCTCGATGCAACGCAACAGTTGCCCGCTTCAATTCGTTCGTATCTTGTTTTGCTTTTGCTTCTTCGATCTGGCGTTCTGCACGTTGTTTTGCACGTTCCGCACGAGATACATCGATATCCCGTTCACGTTCCGCACTATCAGCAACGATTGAAACAACATTATCACGCACTTCCATGATTCCGCCATTCACAGCAATCCAATCGACATGGGTATCTGAATCTGTCCGTTTTACACGAACTTCATCAATCGTCAAAGGAACGATGATCGGTGCATGTTTAGGCAAAATCCCAAGCTCACCAGCTGTCGTACGTGCGACGACGATAGCTGCATGGTGATCATAGACCAAACCGGCAGGAGTTACCACATTTACTGTTAAATATTGATCCATGGGGCACCCCTTTCTAGTAGCCTAGTGTTTTCGCTTTTTCTACGACGTCTTCGATTCGGCCAACACTTCGGAAAGCTTCTTCAGGAAGATCATCGTATTTGCCTTCCAAGATTTCGCGGAATCCTTTCACTGTTTCTTCTACAGGAACATAAGAACCTGGAAGACCAGTAAATTGTTCAGCCACGTTAAAGTTTTGTGACAAGAAGAATTGGACTCTGCGGGCACGAGAAACTAACACTTTTTCCTGATCGGATAATTCATCCATACCTAAGATAGCAATAATATCTTGTAATTCGCGATATCGTTGCAATACGTGTTGGACTTCTGTTGCTACTTTATAGTGTTCTTCTCCCACGATTTCAGGTGCTAAAGCACTTGAAGAAGAAGCCAATGGATCTACCGCTGGATAAATCCCTTGTTCTGTTAATTTACGTTCCAAGTTGGTTGTCGCATCCAAATGGGCGAATGCTGTTGCCGGCGCCGGGTCAGTGTAGTCATCGGCTGGCACATAGATGGCTTGGATCGATGTAATCGAACCTTTTTTCGTAGATGTGATACGTTCTTGCAATTGACCCATTTCTGTTGCCAATGTTGGTTGATAACCAACCGCAGAAGGCATCCGTCCTAACAAGGCTGATACTTCAGATCCAGCTTGAGTGAAACGGAAAATATTGTCGATGAACAACAGTACATCTTGGCCTTCTACATCACGGAAATATTCTGCAATCGTCAAACCAGTTAACGCAACACGCATACGTGCACCTGGTGGTTCGTTCATTTGACCGAACACCATGGCTGTCTTTTCGATAACTCCTGAATCTTTCATTTCATAATACAAGTCATTACCTTCACGAGTACGTTCACCAACACCGGTAAATACAGAAATACCACCGTGTTCTTGGGCGATATTATGGATTAGTTCTTGGATCAGTACGGTTTTACCAACACCGGCACCACCAAATAGTCCAACTTTCCCACCTTTTAAATATGGGGCAAGCAAGTCGATAACTTTGATCCCTGTTTCCAAAATTTCTGTACTTGTACTTAATTCGTCAAAGGCTGGTGCTTTTTTATGAATTTCGCTTCTTTCCGCATCTTCTGGGAAAGGTGTTTCTAAATCGATCGTATCTCCTAGTACGTTGAATACGCGACCTAATGTTTCTTTACCTACAGGAACAGAGATTGCTTTGCCTGTATCAATGACTTCCATTCCTCTTTGTAAACCATCTGTTGATTCCATTGCAATGGTTCGGATCACTCCGTCCCCTAATTCTAATGCTGCTTCAAGAACAACTTTTGATTTATTTTCGTCATTTTTATAAACAACTAATGCGTTGTTGATATCTGGTAAGGATTGGTCTAAAGAAAATTCCACGTCGACAACGGGACCGATTACTTGAACAATCTTGCCTGAACTCATCTTTTTTCCTCCAATCTCAATACTATTCTAGTGCCGAAGCTCCGGCAACAATTTCGGTAATTTCTTGGGTAATAGCCCCTTGTCTTGCACGGTTGTAAGAAACCGTCAGCTCATCAATGATATTAGCAGCATTATCAGTTGCTGTTTTCATTGCTGTCATACCAGCAGCATGTTCTGCTGTTTTGGCGTCAACGATCGCACCGTAGATCAAACTTTCAGCATACTGAGGCAATAACTGAGACAAGATTTCTTCTTTTGAAGGTTCAAAAATATATTCTTGTTCGAAAGTCGTTGCTTCTTCTGGATCTAAGTCTGAGATTGGCAGCATTTTTTCTACACGAAACTGACTAGTTAGCGAATTGATATGATGGTTATAACATACGTATAATTCATCGAATACTTCGTTTTGGTACATAGTTGTTGCCATATTTACGATTTTGCGGACTTCATCAAAGCTTGGCTGATCAGATAAATTGCGCAGCTCATATGCTAGGTTGATACCGCGTGCTTTAAAGAAGTCTGCACCAGTTCCGCCAATTGCGATCATCACGTAATCATCGGGTGATTGGTGGTCTTCTTCTAAAATAGACATCGTTTGTTTCAATATCGAACTGTTATATCCACCGACCAGACCGCCATCTGCAGTGATGACGATATAACCGGTTTTCTTCACAGGACGGCTGAGCAACATGCTGTTGTAATTGATATCCCCTCTAGGATTTTCTGAGGCAATATCATTTAACTGAGTAGCAGTCAAATGCGTAACGATTTCTCTTACTTTTGTTGCATAAACCTGAAACTTCTGTGAAGAAGCTTCAGATTTTGTCAACTTAGAAGCAGACACCATCTGCATTGCCCGCGTGATTTGGCTCGTTTTTTTTGTTGAAGCGATACGTGTCTTGATTTCATTTAATGAAGCACCCATTCATCTCACCTCACTATGCATTTTGAATGGATTTCAATTTATCTTCTGTAGAGGAATTATTTCCTTTTGTAGCTAAGAACATGTCTTTATATTCCTGAATCGCACTGTTCAACGTTTCTTCTTCTGGAAGATCTTTTGTTGTACGGATTGTTTCAAAAATATCTGAATGATTGGTATCCAGATATTCGAATAATTCATGTTCGAAGTCTAAAATACTGTCTACAGGGATACTGTCCAAGAATCCATGTGTCAAGGCATACAAAATCACTACTTGTTTTTCAACAGCTAGCGGTGCATGCAGTTTTTGTTTCAAGATTTCTACTGTACGGCGTCCACGATTTAGTTTTGCTTGTGTTGCCGCATCCAAATCAGAACCGAATTGTGTAAATGCTTCTAATTCACGATAACTTGCTAAGTCTAGACGTAAAGTCCCAGCAACTTTTTTCATTGCTTTGATTTGCGCAGAACCCCCTACACGAGAGACAGATAGTCCGGCATCAACCGCTGGACGAGTACCTGCGTAGAACAAGTCGCTTTCTAAGAAGATTTGTCCGTCAGTGATTGAAATAACGTTTGTTGGGATATAAGCAGAGATATCTCCAGCTTGCGTTTCAACAAATGGCAAAGCAGTCATTGAACCGCCGCCTAGATCATCACTTAATTTTGCTGCACGTTCTAATAAACGTGAGTGCAAGTAGAAAACATCCCCAGGATAAGCTTCACGACCTGGTGGACGGCGAAGTAGCAAGGAAAGTTCACGATAAGCAACAGCTTGTTTTGAAAGATCATCAAAAATGATCAATACATGTTTACCATTGTACATGAATTCTTCACCCATTGCAGTACCAGCATATGGTGCGATATAAAGCAATGGTGCTGGTTGAGACGCACCGGCATTCACAACGATTGTGTAATCCATTGCGCCATATTTTTTCAATGTTTCAACTTGTGTACGAACTGTAGAATCTTTTTGTCCGATTGCTACATAGATACAGATCATATCTTGGCCTTTTTGGTTGATGATCGTATCGATCGCAATAGAAGTTTTCCCTGTTTTACGGTCACCGATGACTAATTCACGTTGTCCGCGTCCGATTGGCACAAGGGCGTCGATCGCTTTTAGCCCTGTTTGCATTGGTTCGTTAACAGATTTACGTTGCATAACGCCTGGTGCCATCGCTTCTACTGGACGAGCTTTGTCAGTAACGATTTCACCTAGTCCGTCGATTGGTTGACCTAGCGGATTGACTACCCGACCAATCAAGGCCTCTCCAACTGGAACTTCCATGATCTTACCTGTTCGTTTTACTTTATCTCCTTCACGAATGGACTCGAAATCGCCAAGGATAATGATACCTACATCATTTGACTCTAAGTTTTGCGCCATTCCGTATGAGCCGTTTGAAAATTCAAGCAACTCACCACTCATCGCGTTTTCTAAACCATGTGCACGAGCGATCCCGTCACCTACATAAGTTACGGTACCGATTTCTTCGACTGAAAGCACGTTTTGATAATTTTCAATTTGTTCTTTAATCAAGGCACTAATTTCTTCTGCTTTGATGGCCATTCGATTCACCTACCTCTTTGTACTATCTATTTAATTGATTACGCATTTTTTCTAATTGCGTGCGAATGCTTCCGTCGATTACTCGATGGTTGGCTTCAACAATCGCGCCACCAATAATAGAAGAATCAACGATTTGTTTTAATTCAACTGATTGATAGTCCATTGTTTTTGCAACATTCTTTTCTAATTGTATTCGTTGTTCGTCTGAAAGTGGGACTGCTGTTGTGACACTTCCCAATAGTAACCCTTGATGTTCATCATATCGACGTTCATATTCTTCGATCATGAACAAAAGGTCATCCATTCGGTTATACTCATAAACAACTTCTAAAAAGTTTTTAACGATCCCATCATAACCGCTGACAAGCTTGTCCATGATTTCTCGTTTTTCATGAGGTTCTAGACGAACATCACTTAACATATTTCCTAATCCAGGTACTTGTTCATAGATTTGACGTAAACTTACGAGATCTTGATAGATTTCTTCTGCTTGATTTGAATCGATCGCCAGTTCAAATAAAGCTTTCCCGTAACGTCTTCCTACTGTATATTTATCTAGTTTCATTTGAAGAACCTAGACCTTCAATGTATTGATTGATTAATGATTCATGCATTTCTGGAGATAATTCTTTGTTCAAGATTTTTTCCGCGATTTGAAGAGAGAGTTCTGCAACGTCGTCTTTTACAGAGTTTAGCGCTGAATCACGTTCTACAGTGATATCAGCTTGGGCTTTGCTTTTTAGACGAGCTGCTTCTTCTTGAGCATCCTTCAAAATATTTTGGCGGCTTAATTCTCCACTTTCTTTCGCATTTTTGATGATATCAGCTGCATCAGAACGAGAGGCTAACAATTGTTGTTCGCGTTCTTGTTCCATTTTCGCTGAGTTGATGCGAGATTGTTCTGCAGAATCTAAATCATTGGCGATCTTGTCTTCACGTTTTTTCAAAATATCGCTGATTGGTCCCCAAGCAAAGTGCTTCAAGAGAGCCAGTAGTATCAAAAATGAGCCGCTGACAACGATGATATTACCTAACATCGCATTGCCAACTTCTGCAATTGCCAATTGATTCAGCATAGGCGAGCCTTCCTTTCTTTGGAGTATTTCTAGTTTCCATGTAAAAAAGCAGTAACAAACGATGTTGTTTCTGCCTTAATACTGATTCAATTAAACAGCAAAAACTAGAATCAAGGCGATAACTACCCCTAAGATAGGAACAGCTTCAACTAGAGCTACCCCGATAAACATTGTTGTACGGAATTGACCAGACATTTCAGGTTGGCGAGCCATTGATTCGATTGTTTTAGAGATAACTTGACCGTTACCATAACCGGCTCCGATTGCTGCTCCCATGATTGCGATTGCTGCTGCGATATAATTCATAATTGTTTTCCTCCTAAAATAGATAAATAGTAGTTTGTTTTTTAACCGAGTATTATTCTTCTACTTCAATCTTATGGCTCATATAAACCATTGACAAAGTAACAAAGACAAATGCTTGGATGCTCCCAATAAACAAGGAGAACGCGATCCAGACCATCTCTAATGGAATTGCTAATGGTAATGAGAACCAGCCTAAGCTTGTCATCATTTTTGCAATCAAGGTTAGCAAAACTTCCCCCGCATATATATTCCCATAAAGACGTAAAGCAAGTGTTAATAAGTTTGTAAATTCTTCAATCAGTTTCATCGGAAACATAAAACTATAGGGTTTCAAGAACGAATTTACGAAATATCCTTTGAAGCCTAACTTTTTCACCCCGAATAAGTGAGTAAGTAAGATCATTATAAATGCCAGAGTTAAAGTAACAAACGGGTCTGCTGTCGGGCTTTTCCAAAGTGTTGTTTCGTTAGGTAAGACGATTTTTGTTACTAAACCGATGTTGTTTGCAACAAAAACAAATAAAAACAATGTAAATGCCAACAAATGGAAATTGCTCAATTCTTTTCTAGGCAGATTATCTGTTACGATTCCTCGACTAAAATCAATGACCCATTCTATCGCATTTTGTTTGCCTGTTGGTTTCAACTTAAGATTTCTTGTAAAAAAGTAAGCTAAGAAGAAAACAATCAAACAGGTCAGTAACACCATTATACAAACTGTACCATCAAACCAAATTGGTCCAATGTGGAACGTTAGCGAGCGTTCATCCAATCCATTTCACCTCTTTTCCCCGAAATTCACATAAAATCAATTAATGTGCGTATCTGGTTTTTTCCAATCGGTTTCTAACCACACGGTATCATACCACCATGAAACAGAAAATTCAAAACATTTTCATGAAAATTAGACACTTTTTTATTTCAGTCAAAAACGAAGCGAATTTTTCCCCATGCACGGTGCTCCTGATCTAAGAAAAAACCTGTGATAATCATGTTTTATCAGATTAAATGCTAACAAATTTTATCATTAAGTAAAAGCAAAAGCACCGAATATGCGAAAAAGGATAATGAAATTATCTAGAGAAATTTTTTAATGTTCGATCAATTTGTCGATCGATATCTTTTCGTTTCAAATCTTCCCGTTTATCATACGATTTTTTCCCTTTTGCCAGACCAATCAATACCTTGGCATAGCCGTTACGAATATAGACTTTTAAAGGAACAACAGTGATTCCCGTGTTTTTCAATTCGTTTTCAAGACGAACGATTTGTTTCTTGTGCAATAATAATTTTCTCGTGCGCAACGGATCATGATTAAAAATATTTCCTTGTTCATAAGGACTGATATGAACATTATGCAAGAAAGCTTCCCCGTTGCGGACGCGAATAAATCCATCTTTCAGATTGATCCGGCTGTTTCGTATCGACTTGATCTCCGTTCCTTGCAAGACCATCCCTGCTTCCATCGTGTCGATGATCGAATAATCATGGCGAGCTTTCTTATTTTGTGCAATTAGTTTTCCCTCGCCTTTTGGCATAGCTGTTTCCTCCAACTCATTTTATTTTTTCTTTTTCTTCTTTTTGACACCTTTGTAAAATGGCTTTTTCCCTTTTTTCTTACCGAACGTTTGCTTACTATCACTATATCGTTTGTTCTTCTTGCCATTTTTTTCTGAGCGTTTGCCTGCTTGTTTTCCTTCTCGTTTTCCAGATTTTCCATTGCGTGATTTTGGACGTTCCAACGCAGTGACCTCTTCTGCGGAAACGAGTTCAAAATCCACTGCTCGTTCATCTGGATCAGCTTTGACTACTTTTACGCGCACTTTTTGTCCGATTTTAAAAGTCAGACCGGTTCTTTCACCAACAAGTGCTAAATGATTTTCAATAAAATGGAAGTAGTCTTGTTTCAATTCATTGATATGGATCAATCCTTCTACTGTATTCGGCAGTTCGATAAACAGTCCGAATTTCACAACAGAGCTGATGATCCCGTCGAATTCTTCTCCCACTTTGTCCATCATGAATTCTGCTTTCTTCATCGCATCTACTTCACGTTCTGTTTCTACTGCGCGACGCTCCATCTTAGAACTATGATCTGCGATTTCAGGAAGTTCCTCAGCCCATAAACTTTGAATGCTTTCACTTTTATCTTGGCTATAGGAACGGATCAGCCGATGGACGATCAGATCGGGATATCGTCGAATAGGAGATGTAAAATGTGTGTAGTAATCTGCTGCTAAGCCATAATGTCCAAAATTATCTTCTGAATAGCGTGCTTGTTGCATACTTCTTAGCAACATAGTATTGATAACTGCTGCTTCTGGTTTATCTTCTACTCCTTCGATCACATGCTGTAAATCTTTTGGTGTAATCGTTCCTTTCGTTCCTCGTACCAGAATGCCCAAAGCTGAAGCAAAATCAAAGAAGCGCTGCATTTTTTCTTCTTTTGGCTGTTCATGGATTCGATAAATAAACGGAAGATTTAATTTATTATAATGTTCAGCTACTGTTTCGTTGGCGGCAAGCATAAAGGATTCGATCAAGCGTTCACCTATCCCTCTGCTTCTTAGCTGGATGTCATTTGGATGTCCTTCAGCATCAACAAGGATCTTCGCTTCACGATCCTCAAAAGAAATCGCTCCACGTTTGATTCGCATCGTTTCAAGGATTCGATGCAATTCACCCATTTCTTGGAACATAGGCACGAGCTGAGCATAGCGTTGCATCGTTTCTTCATCTTGATCTTCTAAGATTTGATTGACAGCTGTGTAGGTCATCCGTTCTGTTGTTTGGATCACACTTGGAAAAATCTCATGTGAGACAACTTGTCCATTTGGATCGATCTCCATTTCACAACTCATGGTGAGTCGTGGAACATGGGGATTCAATGAACAGATACCATTGGATAAACGTTGTGGGATCATCGGAATCACTCGATCGGTCAAATAGACACTTGTTCCTCTTTCGTATGCTTCTCTGTCCAGTTGACTGCCTTGCGTCACATAGTAAGATACATCTGCAATGTGTACTCCAAGAAAATAATTACCATTTTCTAATTTTTTTACCGTTACTGCATCATCTAGATCTTTTGCATCTTCTCCATCAATTGTAACAATGAGCTGATTTCTTAAATCTCTGCGTCCAACAATATCCGTTTCGCTGATCTGGTCTGGAACTTCATCTGCCTCAGACAACACATCATCAGGAAATTTTGTAGGAATACCGTTAGCCACGACAATCGAGAGGATATCCATGCCAGGGTCATTCTTATGACCAATCACTTGCTTGATTATCCCTTCTAAACTAGTCGCATACCCTTTTTCAGGGTAATGGGTCAGTTCGATCAGTACAATACTTCCGTCAACTGGACGAACTCCCTCTGCCGCTGCATACACTTTGAATTGGTTAAGCTTTCTATCTTTCGGGATGACCACACCATAAAGATCCGTTTCCTGTATCTCTTCGTCTGAATAAGCAACAAATTCTCCGGCTAACTGAGTAGTCGCTCGGTCTCGAATCTCCACTACTTTTCCCTCTGCTCCGCGATCCATATCTGTATTTGCTCGCTTCATGATATCAATTGCTACGGTATCCCCATCCATTGCAAAGCCAGTCGCTTCTTTTGGGATATAGATATCATCTTCTTCGGGATCAATCGTTACAAATCCAAATCCTCGTTCATTTGCCCGAAATGTCCCTTCGACCAAGATTGGTTTTAAAGGAAGTTTCACTTTTCCTTTTTTATTGAAAACGATACTCTGTTCTCTTTCCATTTGAGCAATCGTTTGTACTAGTAATTTAAAATCATCGCTTTTTTGAAAGCCTAGACCTTCAGCGATTTCTTCCATAGAAAAACTATGTTTGCGACTGCTTTCCATGAAAAAGAGAATTTTCTCTTTTATTGTTTCTTTTGTCATATTTATTCCTCATTCCAAGGTAATTTTTCTAAAAATTCCAACACGTCTTTTTCTAATTCGCGTCTTGCTGTGCCAACTGTAATCACATGACCGCTTTCAGGATACCATTGAAGTGTCACCCGTTGGCGGCTCAATTTGCGTGCCGTTTCAAATACACCATTTGGGTCAATCATTTCATCTTTCCCAGCTTGAGCTAAAAATATCGGCTGTTGGATATCTGATAGTCTACTTTCTGCGATTGCTGCTTGGTCTTGTATATCCATTAATTGATGTTCAGCTAACGAGCGATAAGACACTGCTTTTTCATTGATTTCTTTTTCAGATTTGCCTGCTATCTTCAGCACTTGACGTACATATTTTTCAAAATTTTCAGGCACGTTTGTTTTTACAGGAGACAGGGGCGAACAGAAAAAACCGCCGCCAATTACTGATTCTTCTTCTAGTGCCCGTACAGCAAAGATGCCACCCATCGATAGTCCCAATACGGCAATATCAGAAAACTGTTCAGACTGTAAAAAATGGATGGCTTTTTTAGTATCTGCCCACCAGATTTCTGCTTTTTCTTGCAAGATATCATATGGCTCCATCGTTCCATGTCCTTTAAATAGCGGCGCATAGACTGTATAATCTGCTTTTTCTAAAAACCGTGCGAGCATCCGGACATCATTTGGACTTCCTGAATACGCATGAAGCAGCAAAACTGCTCGTTTTCCATGTTTTGCATAAAGGGGTTTTGGTAATTGTTTCACTCGTTTCACCTCTTTCGCCTCATTTTACCATAGTTTCTTTCATAACTTCTTCTTAAGCGTTCTCTTTGCAATAAAAAAAGCCGCCCGCCGTTGTGCGAGAGGCTTATTCGACTACTTCGAAGATAAAAATGCTAGGACAAATAATAAGATCATCCAGACAGCTCCCATGACTGCAGTTGATCGCTGCATGACAGCTTCAAAGCCGCGAGCTTTTTGTTTGCCGAATAGTTGATCCGCACCGCCGGTAAATGCACTCGCTGCACTATTTTGCTTGCTTGGCTGCATCATAATCGCAATGACCATAACAATTGATAAAACGATCACGATTCCCAAAATTAAATTATACATATAGCAGCCTCCTTCCCAAAAGATATCGTCTCTTTAACTTTATCATAGATAAAACTCCGTGACAACTCTATATAAATGGAAAAACAGCTGAAAGTGCAAAACTTTCAGCTGTTATTATTATGATTGGCGTAAGACGTCATGATATTCTGGTTTCTTCTCAAACTCTTTTTTTGCGTAAGGGCATAAAGGGATGATCTTTTTCCCTTCACGTCTTGCTAGTTCTACTCCAGTATACACTAGCTTTTCAGCTAATTTTTGACCACGATATGCTGGATCGACAAATGTATGGTCAATGATCATGATGTCTGGCCCCGCATCCGACCATGTCATTTCTCCGATTTCTTGTTGCTCATCATTGAATAAAGCAAGACGATTTTTTTCCTCTTTGATTTCCATATGCCGCACTCCTCAAATAACTGATATTTTTTTATTCCTACCTTATTTTAACAGTCTCCTGGTCTATAAACAATTATTTATCCTCGGATTGCTTACAAAAAGGAAGAGGAAATCAATCCATCGTTATTCTTTGTTCAATAAATGAAAAAATCACTGTCCAATAGGTCTTCGGATCTTTCATCGATGCTTCCAAATGTTCTGCTTCTGGAACAAGCAGTAATGCTTTATCCCCTGCCGTAGCGTTTTGAATCGTGTATGCTGCTTCTGTAGGAACAAAATGATCTCTTTCACCATGGATGACTAACAAAGGCAAATGGTTACTACCAAGCTGTCTTGTAGCTGATGCTTGCTTTAAAGAATAACCTGCGTATTTCTGAGCATAGTGATTCGCATATCTCATGATCATTTTTTTAGGAAAGACCGTGATTTTACTTAACATGTACCGAAATTCCGCATAAACAGAAACATATCCGCTGTCTAAGATAAATCCTTTGACTGCAGATGGAAGCTTTTCACCACTTGCCATCATAATTGTAGAAGCGCCCATTGAACCCCCGTGCAAAATAATGGATGCATCTGGTTGTTCATCTAAGATGAGTTGGATCCATGCAATTAAATCTAGCCGGTCTAGCCATCCCATTCCGATGATTTCTCCTTCACTTTCTCCATGCGCACGTAAATCGGGTATAAGAACGTTGAATCCTTTCTCTGCATATCTTTTACCTATATGAGACATATCTCTTTTCCCTGTACTTCGATAATCATGTACACAAATGACCCATTTATTCTGCTGAGTTGGTTGGATGAACATCTGTCCAGCTAGTTTCAACCCGTCATAGCTTTTGATCGTTTTCGGTATTCCTTGTTCCCAGAAGCTTTCACACTCTTCTTCTAATTTTTGTCGCTTTTTTTCTACTGACGTGACTGCAGCAGGATCCATCAAGCGGTGCCCAGTGTCTTCATACCAGTCATAGCCTCTCTGAACTCCCGCTCTTACTAATTTCTTTGCATAAAAATAAGAAAGAAAATGGTAACTGATTCCTATAATTATCAGAATAAGAATGAAATAAAAAATAACCATCGTACACCCGCCGCTTTCTGCCAAACTATAATCTATTTATTATACAATATACCGATCAATAGGATTCTTTTTCTTCGGCACACGTAAATTCCATTTCCTTTTCATTGTATCATTTACTTAAAGTTCTTCTCAATAGATTTACTTGTAAGAGAGCATTTACATTCACAATAAAAGCCAGTATACTAATTTCGTGCATTATAAACAAGACGCTCGTCTTGGACTGGTTCGGAAACTTCCCAGAATAAAAAACTAAGTATCTCTAAAGAAAGGAGATTGGAAATAATGCGAAAAGTAATTATTGATTGCGATCCAGGGATCGACGACACTTTAGCTTTATCACTAGCTGTCAAATCCCCTGATATCGAAGTAGTTGCTATTACCGTTGTTTGCGGGAATGTCCCTGTAGATATCGGTACGCAGAATGTGCTGAAATGTTTGGAACGCTGTGATCGTTTAGATATTCCTGTTTATCAAGGAATGGAAAAACCTTTGAAGCAACCTTTCATTAGTGCGCAAGACACTCATGGGTTGGATGGATTAGGGGACACAAATTTCCCGATGGTCTTAGCAAAACAGGCAGAATCGCTCCATGCAGTTGATTTTCTGGCTGATTATTTCAAAGAAAAAACAGATACATCAGTCATTGCTTTGGGTCCTTTGACCAATATCGCTTCTGCTTTGAAAAACAACCCATCTGTTGGAAAACATATGGATCGTTTTGTCTCAATGGGCGGAACTTACAAAAGCCATGGTAACTGTTCACCAGTTGCTGAATACAATTACTGGTGTGATCCTGAAGCAGCTTCTTATGTATTCGAGAAGCTCAAACAACCGATAGAAATGGTTGGGTTAGATGTGACAAGAGAAATCGTCTTGACACCGACTATCCTTGAATATTGCTGCCAAATGAATCCTGAAGTGGGAGAGTATCTAAAAACGATCACTCGTTTTTATTTTGACTTTCACTGGAAACAAGAAAGAATCTTGGGGTGTGTCATCAATGATCCGTTAGCTGTTGCTTATTTTATCGATGAGTCCATCTGTGAAGGCTTTAAAAGCTTCACTGCTGTAGAAACTGAAGGACTAAGTCGTGGACAAACATTGGTTGACCGTTATGAATTTTGGCAGAAACCTGCTAACAGTAAAATTATGACAAAAGTAGATACTCTTCTTTTTTTCCAAAAGTTTTTAACCGTTCTTTTAAATGCACAAGAAGAAACGATTATGAAAGATTTGGAAAGGTTAAAGATGGGCTGACAAAATGAATAAAAACAAGATGGCAACTCGCGTACTTACAATGATGGCTTTGTGTATTGGGATCAATTATGTTGGAGGAACGATTGCTTTATGGCTTCGTTTGCCAATCTATCTAGACTCTATTGGAACGATTTTTGCTGGCGCGTTACTTGGTCCCATACCAGGAATGTTGACAGGACTATCCAGTGGGGTATTAAGCGGGGTGACTACAGATATTTTTTCACTGTATTATTCACCGATCCAAATCCTCACAGGTTTGTTGGCTGGATTGATTTTACCAAGGTATCTCAACAAAGATAAAAAACGTTTGAAACTCTTATTACTCGCTTTGATTTTGTCTGTACCTGGAACGATTGTCTCTTCGATCATTACCGTTCAGTTATTTGGCGGAATCACTTCCTCAGGATCTAGCATGATCGTCCAATTGTTACATGGGTTAGGTTTCGATCAAACCATCAGTGTGATCTTGGTACAGGCGGGCACAGACTACCTTGACCGTCTGCTATCTATCGTCGTTGTTACATTAGTCATCACTATGTTGCCGCAGCGCTTGATATATTCCAAGAGAAAAATAGGATGAACAAACAGAGCCAAATGAGCAAAAAGTTGCTCATCTGGCTCTATTTTTCATCGATTAAAAAAACTTACGCTAAGTAAGATAAAATAATGGCTTGATATTTTTCGATCATATCTAAATAATTATCGAGCTCGACATACTCATCTACTTGATGAGGCAAAGTAACGACACCAGGCCCAAAGACGACAAAATCGAAGGAGTGGTCAGCTTTTGTAAATTCGGCTGCATCTGTGGTTGCTGCCGCTCCAACTAAAGGTAATGGCTGACTGAATTGTTGCTGAATGCAATGAATCAAAGGAGAATCTGGATCAGCTTTGACAGGTATTTTGTTGTAATCGATCGTCAATTCCAAATGGTAGTCTGTCTCTTGATTCAATTCCTTGACGATTGATTGCAGTAATGTAATGATTTTATCATTTGGATATTCAGGAATCGATCGGATATTCCCTTGAAGCTGCGCGTGGCTCGGAATGCTGTTTACTTGATTGCCGCCGCTGATCAACGTGACATTATGGATTGTTTTTCCTAAGACGGGATTCTCGATTGTTTCAGCGAGGTAATTCATTTCAGCATTTGCTTTCGTAATGAATTCATTTAGATGATTGATCGCATTATAGCCTTGGTCTGGCATAGAGCTATGCGCTTCTTTTCCGTGCGAGATGACCGTATAGTTGATTGATCCCATGTGTGTGTACATCAAACTGTAATTAGTTGGCTCTCCGATGATCAAGGCATCTAAGTCATCCACATAGCCTGCTTTCGTGAGCTGTTCCCCACCTAATTCACCCACTTCTTCTCCGACAGTGGCTAATAATTTGACTGTTCCGTTAAATGGTTTTCCTGACTCTTTGAGCTCGATCATGGCAATCACCATCGCCGCCAAGCCACTCTTCATATCTGTAGCACCACGTCCATACAAACGATTCCCATGGATTTCTGCTGCAAAGGGCGCATAGGTCCAAGACGATTCATTCCCCGCCGCCACGACATCCATATGACCAGATAGGCCTAACACTTTTCCTGATTGCCCTTTTTGGAATTGAGCAATCAGATTATCTCTACCATTACTGTAAGAAACGATTTCACCTATTATGCCATGTTTTTCCAAAATCTTATTCAAATAAGCTGCTACTTCGCCTTCGTTCCCATTCACTGATTTTATTCGGATGATCTCTTGTAAAATCGCAATTTTTTCTTCTTTTTTCATCTAATCTTCTCCTTTGCTGTTTCTTTTATTGTATTGGAGTGCACCTAGATTTACAAATAAGAGAGGCCACAGAAAAAAGGGCGTGACAAAAGCAGCGTCACATTCCCCTTTTCCAAGTAAATGGCTTTCCAATTCTTGCCTCTACGCTAGTAAATCCAACCAAGTAAAAAAACAAGAGAAGCTACTTCGTTGAACTGTTCTTCTATAGTCAAATCATTTTATTCCTCATCGTTGAAAATAAGAGTATCACATGATCTATAGCTACTCCTACTTACGTAATAACCACGTAGCCAATTATTTTCTTCAAGAGAGTAGTCATATTCATACACATACACACTATTCCTTACCATGAAAAAAATACTGACACCGCCTCTACCACTTTTCGTATCTTTCACCACTCTTGAAATAAAAATATCATAATCGGTTAATTGGTATTCCTCCTCTAATAATTGATACAGTGCTCGTGTAGCTATATGTTTCTTGATTGGAAATTGATAGAGCCATGTACCCCCTAACAGTAAACCTATCGAAATAAAAATCTTAGAACAGTAATTTCTTTTTTTAGAAATCCTCCTTCTCATCATCAATTCTCCCATGTTAAGATATGGATCGCTCTTTCATCAAAATAATCAGGAAGATCGTATGGCAAAGCAATAAGCGGCTGATACATCCCTCCTACTTGCACGGCAGCCGAAGCATACCAATAAGCTTGCCAGACGATTTTAGAACAGTAAGTCGGATCCATCCCAAAAATATTTGTAGTTATCCCATATTTATAATTTTTATCATTGTAATTATCTAAATTTTTTCATTTTTCTGTCTCCCTGTTCAAATGATTTTTATCGAAAGAGGAAGATTGCCAACCCCTTTTTGAAGAGAATCATCCTATCCGAGCGTAAAAGGATATGAATGAAACGAAGACTGCTTCCTCCTCTCTTATTGTTCTATCCTTAAAAGGTCCTATACGATGTTATCTCTTGATAACTGACTTTTTTCGATACGATTGTCTCGTATCGATATTTGTAAATATTATATACAGAAGCCAGTTACAAAAATAAAATTATGAGTTATTTTTAATAAATACGGATATTTATATAATAGGGTTTATATGATATATATAAATAAACAGTTGTATTATAATAATTTATGTACTCTCCCGATTTTTCTGTTCTTAAAAAAGAGATTTATTCATCAAATGATTTTCACAACAAAAAAACTCTCTACTTGCTGAAATCAGCAGGTAGAGAGTCTGATTACTTAACTAAGTGATCATGCTCGTCTATCTTTCAATCGGTCGATCATGTATCTTCATTAGAAAAGAATTATTTGTTTTTCAAGTTGTAGAAAGATTTCAAACCTTTGTATTCTGCAACTTCACCAAGTTGGTCTTCGATACGTAGTAATTGATTGTATTTAGCAATACGGTCAGTACGTGATAGAGAACCTGTTTTGATTTGACCAGCGTTTGTTGCAACAGCGATATCAGAGATTGTTGAATCTTCTGTTTCACCAGAACGGTGAGATACAACTGCTGTGTAGCCAGCTTCTTTAGCCATTTCGATAGCTTCGAAAGTTTCTGTTAATGTACCGATTTGGTTCACTTTGATAAGGATTGAGTTAGCAATTCCTTTTTCGATACCTTCAGATAATTTTTGAGTGTTTGTTACGAACAAGTCGTCACCAACTAATTGAACTTTGTCGCCTAATACGTCAGTTAATTTCTTGAATCCGTCCCAGTCGTTTTCGTCTAATCCGTCTTCGATTGAGATGATTGGATATTTAGAAACTAATTCTTCGTAGAATTTGATCATTTCGTCAGTTGTTTTTTCGCCTTCGCCTGAGTCAGCTAGTACGTAAACGCCTTTTTCTTTGTCGTAGAATTCTGAAGAAGCAGCATCCATAGCAAGAACAACGTCTTTACCAGGTACATAGCCAGCTTTTTCGATTGCTTCGATGATTACTTCGAAACCTTCTTCGTTTGAACCAAGGTTTGGAGCAAATCCACCTTCGTCACCAACAGAAGTTGCTAATCCGCGAGCTTTCAAGATTGAAGCTAATGCGTGGAATACTTCAGCACCCATACGTAGAGCTTCTTTGAATGTTGGAGCGCCAACAGGCATGATCATGAATTCTTGGAAGTCGATTGAGTTATCAGCATGTGATCCGCCGTTGATGATGTTCATCATTGGTGTTGGCAATACTTTCGTGTTGAATCCGCCTAGGTAGTGGTATAAAGGTACTTCTAGGTAGTCAGCAGCTGCACGTGCAACAGCGATAGAAACACCTAAAATAGCGTTCGCACCTAATTTACCTTTGTTAGGAGTTCCGTCTAAAGCGATCATAGCTTTGTCGATAGCCATTTGGTCACGAACATCGTAGCCAATGATTGCTTCAGCAATGATGTTGTTTACGTTGTCGACAGCTTTAGTTACACCTTTACCGCCATAACGAGCTTTGTCTCCGTCACGTAATTCAACTGCTTCGTATTCACCAGTTGAAGCACCTGAAGGAACCATTCCGCGGCCAAAAGCTCCGCTTTCTGTGTATACTTCTACTTCGATTGTTGGGTTACCACGTGAGTCTAAGATCTCGCGAGCGTAAACATCAGTAATAATTGACATGTTTTGTCTCTCCTTTGAGTTTGTTTTTTCCTAAGGGATTTCCCTCATATACGATTTTAGTTAATTTTGCTCATTAGTGCAAACATTTCTTGCATTTTTCGCAAATTTTCATCAATTATTTTACAGCGTCTAACAATGACAAGAATGAATCTGCTTGCAAGCTTGCGCCGCCGACTAAAGCACCGTCAACATTTTCTTTTGCCATGTATTCAGCAATATTTTCTGGTTTTACAGAACCGCCGTATTGGATACGAACAGCTTCTGATACTTCTTTTCCATAAAGTTTTTCAACTGTTTGACGTACAACACCACAAATTTCGTCAGCGATTTGTGCGTCAGCTGATTTACCAGTACCGATTGCCCAGATTGGTTCATAAGCAATCACCATGTTTGACACTTGCTCAGCTGAAAGATCAGCTAAACCAGCTGTAATTTGTCCTTCGATCCATTCAGCAGTTTTGCCTGCTTCATATGTTTCTAAAGATTCGCCACAGCATAAGATTGGTGTCATACCGTTTGCAAAGATAGCTTTTGCTTTTTTATTGATGTCTTCGTCTGTTTCATGGAAATATTCACGACGTTCTGAATGTCCGATGATCACATAGTGAACACCTAGATCAGCAAGAGCTGCTGGTGAAGTTTCACCAGTGAACGCACCTGAGTTTTCCCAGTAGCAGTTTTGTGCTGAGATTTTTAGTTCTGTACCTTCAGCTGATGTCATTAATTCTTGTAAGAATAATGCAGGAGATCCGATGACTGAATCAACCTTGTCATTTGAAGGGATTTTGTTTTTTACTGCTTCAGCAAATTCTTTTGCTTCGGATGCAGTTTTGTTCATTTTCCAGTTACCTGCGATAATAGGTTTACGCATTGAGGAACACACTCCTTAATTTATTGAAAAATGGCTAGGGAGTCATGAAAACTCCCTTCACCTTTTGATCGATCACTCGTCAGAATAGAGCAAACTTGGCTGTTTATTTATCGTTGATTGCTGCTAGTCCTGGTAATTCTTTACCTTCAAGCAATTCCAAGCTTGCGCCGCCACCTGTTGAGATGTGTGTGAATTTGTCAGCAAAACCTAATTGTTCTGCTGCTGCAGCTGAGTCTCCGCCGCCGATGATTGTTGTTGCGCCTTCTAAGTTAGCGATTGCTTCACAAACACCGATTGTACCTTTAGCAAAGTTACTCATTTCAAATACACCCATAGGTCCGTTCCAAACAACTGTTTTTGCACCTTGTAATGTATCAGCAAATAATTTTACTGATGCTGGGCCGATGTCTAAAGCCATCAAACCGTCAGGAATGTCTCCTTCGATTACTTGTGTTTCTACATCATTTGAAAATTCTGGTGCACAGACATTGTCGATTGGCAAGACAAGTTTGTCGCCTGCTTTTTCGATCAATTCTTTTGCTAGTTCTACTTTGTCAGCTTCTACTAGAGAGTTACCGATCTTGATTCCTTTTGCTTCGTAGAATGTGTAAGTCATTCCGCCACCAATCAAGATTTTGTCTGCTTTAGGAATCAAGTTTTCGATTACGCCGATTTTATCAGAAACTTTTGCGCCACCAAGGATTGCGATCATTGGGCGTTTTGGTTCTTCTACTGCTTCACCGATGAACTTGATTTCTTTTTCCATCAAGAATCCAGCAACTGTTGGGATACCAGTTGAAGCGATACCTACGTTAGAAGCATGCGCACGGTGAGCTGTACCGAAAGCATCGTTAACAAATACATCACCTAATGAAGCCCAGTATTTACCTAGCTCTGTATCGTTTTTGCTTTCTTTTTTACCATCAACATCTTCAAAACGTGTGTTTTCAAATACGACAACGTCGCCATCTTTCATGTTGCGGATTGCTTCTTCTAATTGTTCTCCGCGAGTTTCAGGTACGAATGTTACTTCTTTACCTAATAATTCGCCTAGACGTTTTGCAACTGGAGCTAAAGATTTTCCTTCTTTATCTTCTTCTGTTTTTACACGTCCAAGGTGAGAGAAAAGGATTGCTTTTCCGCCTTGTTCTAAAACGTAGTTGATTGTTGGCAATGCTGCTTTGATACGAGTGTCGTCAGTGATCACGCCGTCTTTCAAAGGAACATTGAAGTCAACACGGACAAGAACTTTTTTGTCTTTTAAATCGATATCTTTCACTGTTTTCTTAGCCATTTTATTTCCTCCTGAATAAACTTATTATCAAAAAAAGCGGAAGAAGCGCGATTGCTTCCCCGCTTTTAAATGTACATGTCTATCATTTACACTTGTACGTTTGTCTATCTTATAAGTTAGCGAAGTATTCTAAAGTACGTACTAATTGTGCAGTGTATGACATTTCGTTGTCGTACCAAGCAACAGTTTTAACTAATTGTTTGTCGCCAACTGTCATTACTTTAGTTTGTGTAGCATCAAATAATGAACCGTAAGTCATACCAACGATATCTGAAGAAACGATTTCGTCTGTGTTGTATCCGTAAGATTCGTTTGAAGCTTCTTTCATTGCTGCGTTGATTTCGTCAACAGTTACTTCTTTTTCAAGAACTGTTACTAATTCTGTTAATGAACCTGTTGGTACAGGAACACGTTGAGCAGCTCCGTCTAATTTACCGTTCAATTCAGGGATTACTAAACCGATAGCTTTAGCAGCACCTGTTGAGTTAGGAACGATGTTTGCAGCAGCAGCGCGTGCACGGCGGAAGTCACCTTTAGGATGAGGTCCGTCTAGAGTCATTTGGTCACCTGTGTAAGCGTGGATAGTTGTCATTAATCCTTCAACAACACCAAATTTGTCGTTCAATGTTTTAGCCATAGGAGCTAAACAGTTAGTTGTACATGAAGCACCTGAGATAACTGTTTCTTTACCAGTTAATGTTTCGTGGTTTGTGTTATAAACGATTGTTGGAACATCGTTTCCGCCAGGAGCAGAGATAACAACGCGTTTAGCACCAGCTGTCAAATGTTTTTCAGCTGCTGATTTAGAAGTGAAGAAACCAGTACATTCTAGAACGATATCTACGCCTAGTTCGCCCCATGGTAATTCTTCTGGGTTGCGGTTAGCTAATACTTTAACTTCTTTTCCGTTTACGTTGAATGAACCTTCATGAACTTCAACTGTTCCGTTGAAACGTCCTTGAGTTGTGTCGTATTTTAACAAGTGTGCCAACATTTTAGCATCTGTCAAGTCGTTAATTGCTACTACTTCGATTCCATCTACATCTTGGATACGACGGAATGCTAGACGTCCAATACGTCCAAAACCATTAATACCTACTTTAACTGTCATTTAAGATTTCCTCCTTATGAAAATCAAAAAAATATTTATTTTAAAGGGTTACCCCTTTTAAAATCTCGTTTGCAGCAGCTTCATCAGTGATGAGCCACGTTTGTTTTGGTGCATTTTTCATATAAGCTCGAATTGCTTTGGCTTTTGATTTTCCGCCCGCTATCGCCATGATGATTGGGACTTTCGCCAAATCTTGCAATTCTATGCCGATCCTAGGGACCTTATAAACAACTTCGCCTTTTTCATTGAAAAAGTAGCCAAAGGATTCCGCTACAGCATTTGCTTGTTTCAGCATGACTAATTCTTTTTCAGTCATCTTTCGACGTGCTGCCATGTGTAATGCACGCCCAATACTATGAATAACACAATTCGCCTCACTAATCAAGTTTAAGACTTCTTGGATAGATGGCTCATTGAGTAAAGAATTGTAAGTTGCCAGACTTAATTGCTCCGGAACATAAAGTGCACGGTGGTTTCCGTTTGCTTTGGCAGCCATTCTTGCACTGACAGAATTTGCCTGTACAGTTATCGCTTCACCGATCCCGCCTCTTGCAGGGACAAATAGGTTATGCCGTTTTTTATTTTCCAGATTAGACAACTGTTCTGCTACAACTGCCATGGTGGTTCCTCCCATCACAGCGATGATATTCTCGCCTTCCGGAAGCAGTCGGTCTAAGGCTTCACTCAGCGCTTCGCCGAATGCATCAGCCACTTTGGTTTGCTCTTCGCTGTTTCCTGAAACAACGATACAGCGCTGATTACCAAAATATTCTGCCAACTGTTGTTCGGTTTGATGCGTACCTAAAAGCTGATCCATGAAGTTTTCAAGACTTTGATAAACTTCTTCACCCTTAGTTGTCAGCGTCATACCGCTTTTTGAGGTATCGATCAAATTCAGATTTTTCAAAAGGTCTGTTTCTGTTCGCAATACTCGTTCTGTTATCCCCATACTTTCTGATAAACTTCGACGTCCAATCGGCTGCATCCAATAGATATTTCGTAAAATTTTATAGCGTTCTTGCAACACTTCGATAATATCTGGTGCAACAGATTCAATCATTTTTATTTCATCTAGCATAGCGATCTCCTTAGTTGGACACTTTGCGTCCAATGTAGACTTAAAACGACCCATATACGATAAAAAAAAGAAATTAACTTTTCGAATTTCACATCAATAAAGGGAAATCTCAACCTCACGACTGTTAGTCTAACAGTTTTGCTTTCGTTTTTCAACTAAAAAGATCAGAAAAAGTAAAATACTTTTTCTGATCTTTTGGATGATTAATTATCATAACGTTTTCTTTTTGATGAACTCGGGATTCCTAATAAATCACGGTATTTTGCTACTGTCCGTCTTGAAATCGCTATCTCATCTTTTTTCAGCAATTCAACCAATTTCTGGTCCGACAACGGCTTGCTTTTGTCTTCTTGATCAACTAATTCCTGCAACTTTTTCTTCGCAGTATCTGCCGAAAGATCTTCTGTCTGTTCTGCACCGTTAGTAGGGATTCTTGCAGTGAAAAATTTCTTTAACTCAAATACACCGAAATCTGTTTCCAAATATTTCCCGTTGACTGCTCGACTGACCGTAGATTCATGCACATTTATCTCGGTCGCAACTTCCTTTAACGTAAGAGGTTTGATGGGCCGCTCCTTGTCGATAAAGAAAGCTTTTTGCCGAGAAACAATGACTTGAGCAACCCGCAAAATTGTATCCCCGCGTTGGAGGATCGTTTTCTTCAACCATTCGAATTCCTGTTTCCGTTCTTTTAAATAATTTTCAGTTTCTTTATCTGCTTGTTGTGACATTTGCTTGAAGTAGGTCTCTTGGAATCGGATATTCGGTTGGTTTTTTCGGTTTGAGATGACTTGTACATTTCCATCGTCCACTAATACCCGGACATCAGGAATAATGTACAATTCGCTACTACGGTCGAAAATTCGTCCTGGACTTGGGCTCAATGTTTGCAAATAGTCGAATATTTGCTGAACAGCGTGTAAATCAACAGAAAAACGCTGCGCAATCTCTTTCCATTTTCGCTCCACCAATTGCTCAAAACATTCTTCTAGCACGATGTAGGCTAGTTCCGGCGCATAATCATCCCGTTCCGTTTGAAGCATGAGACATTCTTGCAAACTACGTGCACCTACTCCAGCTGGTTCTAATTGCTGGATCAGTGTCAATGCATCGAGCATTTGAATAGGCGTCGCTCCGATCTCTTTTCCAGCTTCCTCTAAACTAATCGTCAAAAATCCGTTCAAATCGATGTATTCTACAAGATAAAGAACGATTTTCCTTAAAAAAGTATCTCGATAATTCAAATGGACTTGTTCGATCAATGAATCAAATAAAGACCCTTTTGTATCAGGAATCTGATTTAGGTAATTTGTCTCTTCTCCTTCATAAGAAGATGAAGAAGCTTTTATGTAATCTGGCTGCCATTCCGGCTCAACAACTTCCACCAATGGATTTTCCATTGCTTGGTTCTCAACGAATGCCAACAGCTCTTCACTGTTATATTGTAAAACTTGGATGGACTGCTGCAACTGTTGCGTCATGGCTAGTTTCTGTGTCTGCTGCTGTTTTTGTGAAAAATTTTGCTCAAATTTCATTTTTTTGTCCAATCCCCTTGTAATTTTTTATCTGTTTAGTTACAATTATCCCAGTGCTTGCGTCCTTAGTGTAGTGGATATCACGTAAGATTCCGGTTCTTGAGACGGGGGTTCGATTCCCTCAGGACGCGTTCTATTGCCATTTTAGCATAACTTCCGAATGTTTGCTTCTTTATTTTTCAAGTGAAAACTGTCCACCAAAAAAATTGGCGGACAGTTTTTTATTATAAGTATACTTGTTTTCACTTACTGGACTGGCCGATGATCGTTTCTGCCATAA